>NZ_JAINEZ010000031.1:0-55337 GCF_019873065.1 Sphingobium sp. PNB | reverse complement strand
CCATGCTGAAAGGCCGGATACGTTTTCGCAGACTGACCAGATCATCAGACACAAACCGCTTGCCGACGGGGCGAGCCATACGTTTGCGCCCGTCGCATCGGCATGAACCTTCGAGATGGTGCTGTCGATCAGGACATACTCAAAGTCCGGCGTGTCGGCCAGGGCATGGAAAAGCATCTCCCATACACCTTTGTGAGACCAACGGCGGAAGCGCGCATGCACCGCTGTCCATTTGCCGAACACGTCCGGCAGATCACGCCAATGCGCTGCATTGCCAGCCATCCACAGGATTGCATCGACGAACAACCGGTTATCAACGCCGCGTCTTCCCGGTAGGCCGATCCGACCGGGAAGATACCCCTCAATCCGACTCCATTGCTCGTCTGTCAGTGTCCGTCTGCTCAAGGCTCGTCTCCTTCGACAACCTTGAATCAGAACTTCTCAACAAACGGAATCCCTGAATGCAGACACCGCCTAGAGGTTAGGGCGGCGCGGATAACTAGGGGATAATACCAATCCCGGGACGGTGCCGATCACATCATTCTCGCGTGCGACGGGTCCAGATACGGATCGTTGTCCGCAGGATCGACATGACAGATTATCGAGGATCAAATGCGATGCGTTCGGCCGGCACATACGCCTCAGCTACGCGAACCATGCCGTGTTTGAGCTTGGCGATATATCCGATTTCGCGAACCTCGACGCGTTTGGGTCGCAGCATAGGGATGGCCATGATGTCGGCATTGCTCCTTGGCATGCTGTCCGTGCCGCTGTCCGCGCAGCAACCGACGCTGGATACGAGTTCGGTCCTTGAGACGGTCGAGCGGCTCAAGCCGGGGGAATATATCTGGGCGCCTGATATTGCTCCCGCCGGCCCCGTGCTGATCATCATCAGCCTCGCCAACCAGCGGGCCGTCACCTACCGAAACGGCGTGCCGATCGGCGTCTCCACGGTCTCGACTGGAAAGCCCGGACATGAGACACCAACGGGGCTGTTCACGATCCTGCAAAAGCATGTCGACCACAAGTCCAACCTCTACGACGATGCGCCGATGCCCTATATGCAGCGCCTGACTTGGGGCGGCGTAGCTCTGCACGGCGGCAATCTACCTGGCTATCCCGCGTCGCATGGCTGCATCCGCCTGCCGCTGGGCTTCGCCAGGCTTCTCTATGGCGTCACCCGCCTCGGCTTGACCGTCGTCATCACGAAAGAGGCGGCAGTGCCGCGTGTCGCCCCGGTACCCGATCCCATGCGGCCGACCGCCTCCGACATCGATGACGCTCCACCTTCCGGGCCGTTCACATGGCGTCCCGAACTGTCGCCCTCGGGACCTGTATCCATCGTGATCAGCACCGCGGACCGACGAATGATCGTGCTCCGCAACGGCCGCCAGATCGGATCCGCACCCATAGCACCCGACACCGCCGTCGACCGAACGACGGCTTATACGCTGCGCGCTATCGATGAAACCGGATATCACTGGCTGCACATCCCGTTGTCCGGCGAGGCATCGCCGGCGCAGCAGACGGCGCCATCCGAGGATCGGAACCGATTGCGCGTCGCCGAGGAATTCCGGCGTTCCATCGCAGCGATCCTGACCGAGGGCGCAACGGTGCTGGTTACCAACGACAGTCTCGCAAGGAGTGAAACGGGCCGGCGGCTCACAGTCATAACCGGCGAAGACGAATAACGGCGCGGACAAAGGCTGCGGCCAAAGTGCCTACCGGCATGATGTGAGGCGTTTCCATCAACAGAGTCCCAGTTTGGCGCGCCCCACCGCTGCCACCTCGTCCAGCGATCCGTCCGCCTGGACCCTATGCCACGAGCCGAGATCGCCGATTTCCAGCTGGGATTGGGCCTGCGCGACTGCGACATCGGCATCCGACGCGTCGGGGCCGCGCGTCCCGACCCGGCTGAGCCGCGCGGTTGCCGCCACTTCTAACCAGAGACCATCGAAGGGAACACCCGACTGCCGCCCGACCGCCTCGATCCTCTCGCGCTCGACACGCTGCGCGAACACCGCATCGGCCACGACGGATTGACCGAGCGCAAGCGCCGATGCGGCCATCCTGTCAGTTGTCTCATAGACCCGGGCGGCGGCCTGCGCCGAATAGCTGCCGCGGGGAAGCCTTGCCTCGGGAGACAGCCCCGCGAGGCGCTTGCGCAGTACATCGTTCCGAAGGATCCTGGCACCGGGCGCGCGTCCGATCGCGCCGCCGAGCCGACGTGCGAGACTGGACTTGCCGGTTCCCGAGAGTCCGCCGATCGCTACCAGCCGCGGGGGAGCGGGCACCAGCATGGCGAGCGCAAGTTCGAGATAGGATCGCGCATTCTGCGCGAGCGCCCTGTCTTCAGGAGCACGCAGGCTCTGCGCTGCCAGCACATGCGCGCGGATCGCGGCGCGAACCGACAGGAACAAGGGCAGCAGCCCGATCCCGCTCTCATCCGCCGGCGACAGATCGAGATAGCGGTTGAAGACGATGTTCGCCTCGGTGCGGAGGTTGCGATGCCAGAGATCCATCAGGAGAAAGGCGAGATCGTAGAGGACATCGATCGTGGCCAGTTCGACGCTGAATTCCAGGCAGTCGAACAAGGTCGGCTCGCCGTCGATCAGCGCGATGTTGGCGAGATGGAGATCGCCATGACCATGTCTAACCCGGCCTTCCCGCGCTCGGGCATCGAGCAGCGGTGCCATATCATCGGTCATCTGGAGCAGGCTGTCGCCGAGATGCTTCGCCTTGTCCGGGTCGAGGATATCGGGAAAGGCCCCCATGCTGGCAATATTGCCGTCTATGACGCGGCGGAACGATATCGCACCCGCGTGAGCCCGATCAGCCTCCGCTGCCGAGTGAAAAGCGCCTATGTGGTCCGCCAGCCGCATCAGCAGGCGCTCATCGAGCTGGCCGTGATCGGCGATATGGATGAGCAGCGCATCATCGGGGAAGCGTCGCATCTCGAGCAGCCAGTCGACCACGTCACCGGCGCCGTCGATCGCCAGTCGACCGCAGGCTTCCCGCGTGATCGGATGAAGCGCGAGATATAGATCGGGCGCGGTTCGGCGGTTGAGGCGAAGCTCCGCCTCGAGCGCGGCATGGCGCTTGTCGAAGGTCGAGAAATCAAGATAGCCGAACCGGACCGCGCGCTTGAGCTTCCAGGCGCGGTCGCCGACAAGGAAAATACTGGCGCAGTGGGTATCGATGCGCGTGGGGCGCGTTCGCTCGAAGGCGTGACCCTGGTCGAGGAAGGCGACGACATCGGCTTGGTCGTCCGGCGTGCCGGGGCCAGGCGATGTCGTCGCCATTGGCTCAGACCTTCTCGATCGCGATCTTGCGCGTGCGTGCCGCCACATTCTCGTCCTTGGCCAGCGTCACTGTCAGGACTCCGCCCTTGAACTGCGCCTTGATACCCTCGGCATCGACATCGGCGGGAAGCGAAATCTGGCGCCGGAAGGAACCATAGCGGCGCTCGTTGAGCAGGAAGCCCTTCTCCTTGCGCTCTTCCTCTTCCTTCTTTTCGCCCGAGATGCTGAGCACGCCATCGGCGACGTTGATCTCCACATCCGTTTCAGCAAGGCCGGGAAGCTCCGCGGTAAGACGATAGGCCTTCTCGTCATCGACCAGCTCAAGCGCCGGCACGATTGCCACGGCGCCGCGCGGAGCGAAGTGGAAAAGGCTGCGGCTGGAGCTGCCGAAATCGTCGAACAGGCGGTCGATCTCCGATCGCAGCCAGCCGACCGGCTCGCTGATCTGGGTTGCGAGATCGCGCAACGATGACGCCGGACGCGTTTTGGTCACTGGAACATTGGTCACACCGTTCATCTTGCTTCTCCTAAGGTTAAAGATGGTCGATCCCGTGACGAGGGAAAGACCTTTCGTCAGGCGAACAGGGCATGTTCGCTTTCAGCCTCGATCGGTTCGGGAACCACGAGCTGGTCATGCTCGTCGTGATGGTGCGGATGCGGCATATGGGGCCAAAGTGTCTCCACGCCCACATTCCACCAACTCGTGTAGAGCGTCAGCGGCAACTGCCACAGGCGTTGGGCGGCAAGCATCGCCGCTGCTGCGTCTGGACCACCGGACGGCCAGCTCGCCCGGATGGTGCTCTTGTCACTCATGATGACCTCCTTCGCCGAGTCTTGTTGAGGATAAAGGCGGTCCATCGGCGCCTATATTGGGGAGTTTACCTAGCCGACCATCTTCGGGCGCCGTCCTGCGGCCGCACTCGGCTGAAATTTGTCGCTTGGCCAAGGAGTCGAGCCCCGGCCTGCAGGGATGATGGCATACCCTGGTCCCTCCGGGACAATACGGATTCTGTGGCAGCGCCAGGCAACAGACAAGGGACGTTGCAGGGATTCCCCGATGCGCGGTCAATCCATTGGCGACCCTGCGATGAACTTGCCGATGGTCCCCGGCTTATGGCCGTCGATGAGCTGCCGACCCACCTGGGACGGTTATTTTGCGAGCCAAGGAGAGCTGAGATGAAGAGCGACAGTCAATTGCAGCGTGACGTGATGGCGGAGCTGGAGTGGGAGCCGAGCGTCGATCATGCGGATATCGGGGTGGCCGTGACCGACGGCGTGGTGACGCTGTCGGGTTTCGTGAAGAGCTATGCCGAGAAGCTGGCGGCGGAAAAGGCGGCACGGCGCGTGGCTGGCGTGAAGGCGCTCGCCGAGGAGATCAAGGTGCGCTTCGCCTCCGATCCGAAGACGGCCGATCATGAAATCGCCAAGCGCATCCTCGACATGTTCGCCTGGAACGTCTCGATCCCCGACGACAAGATCGCGGTGAAGGTCGAGCATGGCTGGGTGACGCTGAGCGGGACGGTCGACTGGCACTACCAGAGCGACGAGGCCCGGAAGGTCGTCGGCAAGGTCAACGGCGTCGTCGGCGTCGGCAATCTGATCGAGGTGCGCAAGCTGCCGACGTCGGGCGATATCAAGGACCGGATCATGGCGGCGTTCAAGCGCAATGCCGATCTCGATGCGGCATCGGTGACGGTGTTCACCGATGGCGGCAAGGTGACGCTGGGCGGCAAGGTCAAGGCGTGGAACGAGCGCCAGATCGCCGAGCGTGCGGCTTGGGCCGCTCCCGGCGTCACCACGGTCGACGACAATATCATCGTCGCTTTCTGACCTTCGCAGCGAGCACACGAGCAGACGGCCGTCGGGACATCCCGGCGGCCAGCTTCGATAATCGCTCAAGATGAACGTGAAGTCCGCGCCTGTCCGTTCCTGGCGATCCTTCCTCTTCGCATTTTATGCAGGAAGCCCGGCCGGCGAGCACATCGACCCGGTGACATTATCTGTGGGTTGGCATTCGATTTCTATGTCGCCTACCCGGCGATCGACGCATGTGGGCTAGACCTTGAGGTGCCCGCCGTCGAGGACGCCCGCGTGGCTATCGATACCAACGGCTCGCCTCAGACGGTATGAACAAAACCGGCGTGGAACTGGCCAAGATCCACAGGCCAGAAGTAGCCACTCCGAGCGCGCGCCACCAGGACTGCGGACAATCAAGCGAGAAGCTCCTTGGGCATCACGCGCCGAAATTTCGACAGCGATTAGAGCCGCTGACTGGCTATTCGGTCTGGGAGTTCTATTACCGGGAATGCGCCATGATCGTGGAAGCCCGCGCATCGATTTGGGGATGGACTTGCCGTGTGCTGAAGACCGCCGACAAATGAGGTAGGGGGTCAGCCCCAGTCGCCATCGACACCATGATCTGGCTCGCAACCACGCCGCACAGCATGATCATACCAATCCGCAAACGGTTGGCGCCGTCGGGCAGGTTTCGGCGTGTTTGGATGGACCGGTTCATCAGGGACTCCTGGGTTTAATCTTTGTCCGGGGTCTGGCCGGAGAACGTCGGAGTCGTACGCAACGAACGACCTGTTCGGCATCCGGAAGTCTACGCAGTGGCGCACCGCGAACTCTTCCTCCGTATCCTCACGTAATGATTGTCGCGAACGTGACCGCCATTGTTCGGCTACGACTCCGCCTCGATGGCGGGCATGCGCTGGAGATTCATATGAAGAATGTTCTGCTGTTGATTCACGATGACGCCGGTGAAGAGGCTCGCTTCCAGGCCGCGCTCGATCTTGTCCGCGCGACCAACGGGCATCTCACATGCCTCGATATTGTCCAGGCGCCAATCCTGGTCGGCGCAGACTATATGATGGCCGATGCCGAAGTCGCCCTGCTCGCCGACGCGCGCAACCGGGAAGCGGTTAATCGCGACCGGATCGAGGCGCGCCTTTCAGTCGAGGACATCGCATGGGACTGGGCTGACGCGACCGGCGACATTGCCGGTCTGCTGGAAGCCGAGGCGGGGCTCGCCGACATCATCGTGCTCAACACGATGTTCGCCGATCATGAGCCTCCCGACATGCGGGCGATCGTTTCCGACGTCGTTATGCGCGCCGGAAAGCCAATCCTCGCGGTTCCACAACAGTTCCGCAGCCTCGATGCCCATGGACAGGCGCTGGTCGCCTGGAACGGTGCTCCCGCTGTCGCCGAGACGCTTCGCGCGGTCACGCCGCTCCTCGCCCTCACGAAAGGCGTGACGATCGTTGAGATCGGCAAGACCGATGGACCGCCTGCGGAAGAGGCCGCCGCCTATCTCTCACGCCATGGCATCCATGCCCGCATCGACCGTGATATTCCGCTGGAATGGACGGTGGCGGATGCGCTTCTCGCCGCCTGTCGGGACCGGCAACCAGCCTACTGCATTATCGGCGCCTATGGCCATTCACGCCTGCGCGAGCGGCTGATCGGCGGCGTGACCCGCCGGATGCTCGCCGAGAGTCCGGTGCCGCTCCTTCTTGGGCATTGAACGCGGACAAGGCCTGAAAAGGAAACTCTCATGCCGAACGCAGCGCTGCACGACCGTATTGGCAAGGAGGCATCGGCGGCGCTGATCGAAGCGCTGCGCCGCCACGCCGAGCCGCTGCCGCCACCCGAGCGCGTTGACGCGTTCGGGGCCTCCTTCGATCGTTTCGGCGATGCGCGCGTCGTCCTGTTGGGCGAGGCGACCCACGGTACATCCGAATTCTACCGCGCACGCGCCGCAATCACCCGCCGCTTGGTCGAGCGCCACGGGTTTACCATCGTGGCGGTCGAGGCCGACTGGCCGGACGCCGCGCAGATCGACGATTATGTCCGGCATCAAGCACCGCGCCCCCGACGCGGCGACAGCTTCGTGCGCTTTCCGACCTGGATGTGGCGCAATGTCGAGGTGCTGGAATTTGCCGACTGGATGCGGGGGCATAATGCATCGCTTGACGAAGATTGCCGCGCGTCATTCCATGGTCTGGATGTCTACAGCCTCAGCGAGTCGATCCACGCAGTGCTCGCCTATCTCGACACGGTCGATCCCGAGGCCGCCGGGAATGCCCGCCGGCGCTATGGGTGCCTGACACCATGGCAGGATGAACCGGCGCATTATGGCCGCGCCGTGGTTCATGGCGGCCGTCCGAGTTGCGAGGATCGCGCGGTCGCACAGCTTCATGAACTTCTGACCCATCGGCTCGAATATTTGCACGGAGACGGCGAAGCCTGGTTCGACGCGGTACAAAACGCGCGTATCGTGCGTGCTGCCGAGCGCTATTACCGTGCCATGTACCGCAGCTCGACCGAGAGCTGGAACCTGCGTGACCGGCATATGTTCGAAACGTTGCAGGCGCTGCTCACCCATCGCGGCGATGGTGCCAAGGCTGTCGTCTGGGCGCATAACAGCCATGTCGGCAACGCCGCCGCGACCGCGATGGGCTGGCAGGGCGAATTCAACATCGGTGAGCTCTGCCGCATGGCCTATGGCGAGGAAGCGGTGTCGATCGGCTTTGGCACCGATACCGGCACGGTCGCCGCCGCCAGCGACTGGGGCGCCGACATGCAGATCAAGACCGTGCGGCCGGCACGTGCCGACAGCTACGAGCATGCGTTTCGGTCCACGGGACTGGCGCGAACGCTGACCGATTGGCGGAGGAAGCCCAATCTCGCCGGGCTGCTGCGCGAGCCCCTGCTCGAGCGCGCCATAGGCGTCGTGTACCGCCCGGAGACCGAGCGCCTCAGCCATTATTTCGAGGCGGTCCTGGCTGAGCAGTTCGATGCCTGGGTCTGGTTTGAGCAAACAACCGCGGTGACCCCGCTGGGACATGAGCATCCCCATGGCGCGCCCGAAACCTGGCCCTTCGGACTGTGACGATGATCGCCCTCGCCGCGCCCGATTCGGTTCCCGTCACCGTTCAGCCCAAAGGACTCAAGGGACTGCTGGGCGTCCCCGTCGCGGCCAGGGGGATCGTCGTCTTCGCCCATGGCAGCGGCAGTGGACGACTGAGCCCGCGTAACAATCATGTCGCACGCGGCCTGCGCGACGCGGGACTTGCGACATTGCTGATCGACCTGCTCACCCCCGCGGATGAGCAGGACCGGGCCAATGTCTTCGACATCCCTCTACTGGCGTCCCGGCTGAAGGCTGCCACCAAGTGGGTGAGACTGCTGCCGGGAATGGCGGCGCTGCCGGTGGGCTATTTCGGCGCGAGCACGGGCGCGGGCGCGGCTCTGCTGGCCGCGTCCGGCCCCGACGCACGCATTGCCGCCATTGTCTCGCGCGGTGGCCGACCGGATCTGGCGGGTTCGGCCGCCCTCGCGCATGTCCGCGCGCCAACGCTGCTGATCGTGGGCAGCCGGGACCTGCCGGTGATCGAGCTGAACCGGATCGCGCAACGCCATCTTCATGCCGAGAACGAGTTGCTGATCGTACCGGGAGCGACGCACCTGTTCGAAGAGCCAGGCACACTGGACGAGGTGATCGACCACGCCGCGCGTTGGTTCCGGCAACATTTCCAGGAGGCTTGACCATGGCCGGCCATAAACCTGAGTTTCACGACAGGCGCGCGGCGGGCCGCAGACTGGCGGCGGTACTTGCCCCTCTGGCGGCGGCGCATCCGCTGGTGCTGGGATTGCCTCGCGGCGGCGTGCCGGTCGCGTTCGAGGTGGCCAAGGCGCTCGACGCGGAGCTGGACCTGCTGTTTGTCCGCAAGATCGGGGCGCCTGGCTATGAAGAGCTGGGGATCGGCGCGGTGGTCGATGGCGCCGAGCCGCAGCTCGTGCTGGACGAGGATATCGTTAGGCAGTTGGCGCCCAGCCCCAACTATATCAGGACTGAGATGCAGCGGCAGCTCGCGGAAATCGAGCGGCGGCGATCATCCTATGTCGGCGGTCGTGCTCCGGTGGAGGTGGCGGGTCGCACGGTCATCGTGATCGACGACGGGATCGCGACCGGCGGCACGGTCAAGGCGGCGCTCAAAGGCCTGCGCAAGAACCGGCCCGCGCGCCTCGTACTTGGCATACCGGTCGCTCCCGGCGACAGCATCGCCGAGATTTCTCCAGAGTGCGATGATATTGTCTGTCTGGCCCGGCCCGAGCCCTTTCACGCGGTCGGCGCGCATTATGCGGTGTTCGATCAGACGACGGACGAAGAGGTCGTCCGGCTGGTCCGCGAGGCGGCGTGCTTCGGTCGTTCGCACGACTCGCCCGGACGCATGGCTGCGTTGCGAGATTCACGGGGTCCGGCTCCAAGATAAGGAAGAGACGATGCTTATTCCCCACGATACGACGATTCTGGTTGTCGATGGCAGCCACGTGCAGATGCTTCGCAATCGCGGCACCGACGCCGCGCCCGAACTGGAGCTTCTGCACGAGCAGGCGATGAAGAATCCGCCGAGCCGCGCGATGGCCACGGACGCTCCGGGGCGCAGCTTCGGCAGCGCGGTGCCGATGCGCAGCGCCTATGCCGATGCCGACTATCACCAGCGCCGGGAAGACCGTTTCGGACAGGAGGCGTTGCAGGCGGTCGCATCGCTGGGCAGGCAGGACAGGCCGCTGATCCTCATCGCGCCGCCGCACACGCTGGGTGTGCTTCGCGACGACCTCGACCCGAAGATGCAGAGTCATATCGTGGCAGAGATCGCCAAGGATTTTGCTCAGCGCGACGCCACGGATATCCTGGCCCTGCTGCAATCGCATCAGGTCTGAAGGTACGGCCGGCCTCGTGTCGCGGCTTTGGGAGCCGAGATGATGCGCGGGCTTGATGTCGAGATCTGTACCTGCGCTGGTGATTACCTTCGTTGCCAACAACTTGGCAAACGGACAATCGACCGAGGAGCGATACCGTTATATGATATGGACAAGCAAGTGCGATCGGCATAGCCTCTCCTCGCCCTTCCGATCTTGATCGTGAGGAGGGGTCCGCGTCGCGCGGCAGACATGGGTTCTCGGCTTCGGTCGGGCGGCCTGCGGAATACAATACCTTCGGGGAATACGCCGGGCGCGTTTTCCTATGTTTGCGCGCGATCAACCGTCCCGACTGGCGGGACGCGCGGCGGCACGGGACAGCCAATGACGTATGCCTCACGACCCGCAATGCCTCTCGGCTTGCTCATGCATCGACCGATGCGTTGGCGCCCGCTGTCGACCGGATGGCGGCCGGCCGCGAGCTCGGACAGTACTCAATAGAGCGGATGCTTTGATCCTTTTCCAAGGCAAGGTTGCCGTATAAGGGCCTCAAAGTGAGATGGAATTTACGAACGGCTTGGGCCGATTCGAAGCTATTTCGGAAGGACAGTATTGGAGTTGCCAAGACGAACTACTCACTCCAAATGGTCCTTCTGCTCTATCGAGTAGCATTTTCTGATTTAGCTATCTGACAAGTTCCGACGCTCGGAATATGATCAGAATGCAGCCAGAGGAGATGGATCAAAGTCAGACAGGATCCATATGGAAAGCGACACGCACGATAGCTCAACATGGCCGGCCCGCTGGGGTTATATGATCGCCGTCGTGACCGTCCTCCTCGCCATACCCGCCGATCTTGCCCTCCGCGCGGGGGGCGTCAACCACAACCCCTATCTGCTGCTCATCCTGTCGATCATCGTTGCAGCCGCGCTGGGTGGAACGGGCGCCGCAACGGGCGCGGCTATTCTCGCTATTCTGGTCGGGGCCTTGTTTGCCCTGTTGCGCCCATTGCCTGGTCTTGAACCCTTCGATCTGCTGCTTTCGCTGCTGGTGGCCGCAGGCATCGCCCTGCTCGACGCTCGCAACGCGTCCTTGCGACGGCGGCGTGCAGCCTGGGACAGGAAACGCCAGAACCAGCTCTCGGAGATCGCCGACGAACTTAACCTGCTGATCGACGGGGCACAGGGCTATGCAATCTATATGCTCGATCCCGAAGGCCGCGTCACGATCTGGAACGACGGCGCCGAGCGGCTTAAGGGCTGGAGAGAGCAAGAGGTCGTCGGCCAATATTGCTCGATCTTCTACCCGGCGGACGCCGTCCAGGCCGGCAAGCCCGAAGCCGACCTCAAACGCGCGCGCGACGAGGGCAAATTCGAGGAGGAAGACTGGCGGCTCAGGAAGGATGGTTCCGAGTTCCTCGCGCACGTTTCGATCACTGCACTGCGCGATGAAAGCGGAGCCCTGCGCGGCTTCGGCAAGGTGGTCCGCGATGCAACGGGAGAGCGCGCCGCCGAGAGTGCGCACAAAGCCAGTGCCAGCCATCTCCGCTCGATCCTCTCCACGGTCCCCGATGCGATGATCGTGATCGACGAACACGGCATCATCCTCTCGTTCAGCGCCGCAGCCGAACGGCTGTTTGGCTTTTCAGAGGCTGAGATTCGCGGATCGAACGTGAGCCTGCTCATGCCATCGCCCGATCGTGAACGCCATGACGGCTATCTCGAACGCTATCTTGCAACCGGCGAGCGAAAGATCATCGGGATCGGGCGCGTCGTAATCGGCGCGCGGCGCGACGGTTCGACCTTCCCGATGGAACTGGCGGTAGGCGAAGCCATCGGAGAGAGCCAGCGTGTCTTCACCGGCTTCATCCGGGACCTGACCGAACGACAGGAGACGCAGGAGCGCCTCGACGAACTGCAGTCCAAGCTGATCCATGTCGCCCGAGTGAGCGCGATGGGGACGATGGCCTCGACGCTCGCCCATGAGCTCAATCAGCCAATCACGGCGGTCGCCAACTATGTGGAAGCGGTGCGCGACCTGCTCGCCGAAGCCAATCCCGAGGATCTGCCGATGATCCGCGAAGCCTTGGACGATTCGGTGCGAGAGGCTCTGCGCGCCGGGCAGATCGTCCGACGGCTGCGCGACTTCGTGGCGCGGGGGGAGGTCGAAAAAACCGTCGAGGACCTCCCGACCCTGATCACCGAGGCGGCCGCACTCGGGCTTATGGGCGCGCGGGAGAAGGGCGTCGATGCCCAGTTCGATCTCGCTCCCGACGCCTCGAAAGTGCTTCTCGACAGGGTGCAGATCCAGCAGGTGCTGATCAATCTCCTTCGCAATGCGGTGGAGGCCATGGCGGGATCGTCCGAACGGCATCTGTGGATTACATCCCGCCGTGACAAAGCTGGCTTCATTCGGCTAACTATTGCTGATTCTGGCCCGGGCGTTTCGCCGGAAGTCGCGGAACAGCTCTTCACCGCCTTCGTCAGCACGAAGAGCGAGGGTATGGGTCTGGGGCTCTCGATCTGCCGCACCATCGTCGAGGCAAACGGCGGTCGGATATGGCTGGAGCCACGTCCCGGCGGTGGGGCTCAGTTTCATTTCACGCTCGTCGAAGCCGAGCCGGAGAATGTCGAATGACCGAAAGACGTATGATCCATATCGTGGATGATGAGGAGGCGATCCGGCGATCAGCCGGATTCATGCTCAAGACCTCCGGGTTTTCGGTTGCGACCTATCCTTCGGGCGTCGCCTTTCTTCGTGAGGTGCGGCACGCGGAGCCCGGCTGCATCCTGCTCGATGTGCGTATGCCCGAAATGGACGGTCTTGAGGTGCAGCAGGCGCTCCTCGAACGTGGCGTCGCGATGCCCGTCATCATCCTGACGGGCCATGGCGACATCTCGATTGCGGTCCGCGCCATGAAGGCGGGGGCGGTCGAATTTATCGAAAAACCCTTCGAAAAGGCCATATTGCTGGATGCGATTAGTATTGCGTTCGAACGGCTCGATGACACTGGGAAGCGTGCGGCACGGGCGTCCGACGCTGCCGTGATGATCTCAGCGCTGACCGGACGCGAGCAGGATGTGCTCAAGGGTCTGGCCGAAGGTCTGCCCAACAAGACGATCGCCTATGACCTCGGCATATCGCCCCGGACGGTGGAGGTCCATCGCGCCAATCTGATGACGAAGCTGGGAGTCCGCAGCCTGTCCGATGCACTGCGCATCGCCTTCGCCGCCAATCTCGGGAACCACGGGCCATAGGACCTCTACGTAGCGACTTGCTACAGTTTTGCTGCGATTCCTCGTACCCGGCCAAATATTATGATCCGGTCAATGCGAGACGATCATGAACGGCAATATCGCAGATCTCCCGATGGAGCGCCCGAAGATTCTGCTGGTGGAGGACGAGCCCGGCGTGCGGCGCTCTCTCCAGCTTCTCCTCCACGCCAAAGGCTATGACATCCGCTCCTATGCATCGAGCGCGGCGCTGATCGCCGATCCGTTTGTGGACGAGGCGGTCTGCCTGGTCGCCGACTATCGCATGCCCGAGATGAATGGCCTTGCGGTCTTGCGTTCCCTCCGTGCACGGGGATGGCAACGACCGGCGATCCTCGTCACCGCCTATGGCTCGCTAGATCTTGTCGAGCGGGCGATGAAGGAGGGCTTCAGCATCGTCATCGAGAAACCGTTGCGCGAGCATGCGCTCGCTGACGCTGTCGCGCGATTGACGACCCCGCCTCGCGCCTCCCCCGCCCCATCTTCATGAGCGGCGAAGCGGCGTTGGCCGCTGCAGCGCGTGCATGGGAGCGCGAGCCGCCGCCGATTGCCGCATCTAACCGGCACCAGCGGCCAGGGTCCGGTCGACTAGGTCAAGCAGGACGTGATGCGGGAACGGCTTGCGAAGAATATGCACGTAGCCCGCGCCGCGTGTGCAGAACTTAGTCTCCAAAGAGCCATCAACGGTGGTCAGGATGGCCGGATTCTGCCAACCCGCAACCCGGAGCCGATACAGAAGATCAGAGCCATCCATCCGCCCGGGCCGATGCTCGGCGATCAGGCAATTCCCCTCCTTTGTCAGCGGATCGGCCAGAAGGTGGGTCCGCTCTGCATAGGCTTTCACCCCCTAACCGCGGGCGACGAGCAGCAGGTGCAATGCGCGCCTCAACCCAATGTCGCTCTCGACAAGGAAAATCATGACTTGGGGAATCTGCGGGTTGGTGGGCCTATGTGTCACTCGTGCCAAACAACCAGGGACTTCCGGCATCTTCCGGTCGATTCGGTCTAACGCCAACATCGCCGCTCTGAACTACGTAGATTTCCCAAGTGACGGATAGCGCCACCGCCGATGCTCGATTCCGAGGGGAGCGATGTCAATCCATCCTCGATGGCAGGGCGATCCTGCGAACCCCCTGGCGACAGCGGCAAGAAACGCGCTCTCATGACCGTATGAAGAGCATTGTCGGTCGAGATCTGATGCCAAGCGATGTGGCCGCTATGTCAAGGACGGCCAGGCAAGACCGTCTGCTTCTGTTTGATCATTGGGTTCACCAAGATCAGTTCCGGAGTGTCGCGCCTATATCATCCCCGAGGCAACTCTTTTTCAGGGCACGCGCGCGGTGATGGATCGCTGACGAGAATGTTCGGGAGCAACCGGCGGACTTGCGCCGTATCTCATCCTTGCAGTACCGTTTCCTGCAGCTGCGAAGGAGTGAGTCTTTATCTCAGGCTCTGATCAAGCCTTGGTGCAAAATATCTGAAAATACAGACGAAAGTGATAACAATGGAATGCCGTGGGACATGCGGCTTGGGGCATTTACGTAATGCGCTTGCGCGTGTGCAGCTGCAGTAGAGACAGGATTTTTTCAGGAGCTCCAAGATGGCAGCAGCGCATTCACGTCAGGACGCGTCCGATCCGCTCGACGGCATTGCCGAAACCCTCGACCGGGCCGCGATCGCCGGCATGGCGCAGCTGACCAGCGGACTCTCGCCCGCGACGATCCTGCAGGCCTTCTCCGACTGGGGCATGCATCTTGCCAGCTCGCCGGGCAAGCAGCTGCAGCTGGCGGCCAAGACGACACGCAAATTCATGCGGCTCGGCGACTATGCCGTGCGCAGCATCGGCGACCATGACGCTGCTCCCGCAATCGAGCCGCTGCCACAGGATCGTCGCTTCGTCGATCCGGCATGGAAGGAAGCGCCTTTCAACCTGATCGTGCAGGCTTTCCTTCTCAACCAGCAATGGTGGCATGCGGCCACGACCGGCGTGGTGGGCGTCACGAGGCATCATGAAGACATGGTCGCCTTCGGGATGCGGCAGATCCTCGACACGATGGCGCCGACCAATTTCGTCGCGACCAATCCCGTCCTCCAGAGGCGGATATTCGAGACCGGGGGGCAATGCCTTGTCGAGGGCGCCAGGCTATTGCTGGAGGATATGCAGCGCACCATGCGCGGAGAGCTGCCGGTGGGTGCCGAAGCGTTCGAGGTCGGGAAGGATGTTGCAACCACACCCGGCAAGGTCGTTTATCGCAACGAGCTGATCGAGCTGATCCAATATGCGCCGACCACGGACACCGTGCGGCCGGAACCCATTCTGATCGTGCCGGCCTGGATCATGAAATATTATATTCTCGACCTGTCGCCGGAGAACTCGCTGGTCCGCTGGCTGACCGGACAGGGCTATACGGTCTTCATCATCTCCTGGCACAATCCCGTCAGCGCGGACCGCGACCTCGACATGGAGGCCTATCGCCGTCTGGGCCCGATGGCGGCGCTCGATGCGGTGACGGCGATAACGGGGTCGCCGACCGTTCACGCCGTCGGCTATTGCATCGGCGGCACGCTGCTGTCGATCGCGGCGGCGGCGATGGCGCGCGACGGCGATGAGCGGCTCGCCACCATCACCCTGTTCGCCGCCCAGACCGAGTTCAGCGAGCCGGGCGAACTTGGCTTGTTCATCGACGAGGCGCAGCTCAACGTGCTCGAGAATATGATGTGGAGCAAGGGCTATCTCGACGGCACGCAGATGGGCGGCGCCTTCCAGATTTTGCGCTCGAACGACCTCGTCTGGTCGCGGATCCTCAACACCTATCTGATGGGCGAGCGCGAGCCGATGTCGGACCTGATGGCGTGGAACGCCGATGGCACGCGGATGCCTTACGCGATGCACAGCCAATATCTGCGCCGCCTGTTCCTCGACGACGATCTCGCCGAGGGTCGCTACAAGATCGACGGCCGAACCATCAGCCTGTCCGCGCTGCGCAAGCCGATGTTCGTCGTCGGCACCGAACGCGACCATGTCGCTCCGTGGCGTTCGGTCCACAAGATCCATATGCTGAGCAGCGCCGAGATCACATTCGCGCTGACCAGCGGCGGGCACAATGCCGGGATCGTCTCCGAGCCCGGGCACAAGGGGCGACGCTACCATATCCTCACCCGTGAGGCAGACGGCGCCGCGCTCGATCCGGACGATTGGATGGCGCGTGCGCCCGTGCGGGACGGATCCTGGTGGGTCGCCTGGGACGAGTGGCTGCGCGCGCGTTCGGGCGAGCCGGTCGCTCCGCCGCCGATGGGCGCGCCGGACAAGGACTATCCGGTGATCGACAACGCTCCCGGCCGTTATGTGCTGGAGCATTGAGCGGTGGCCGTGATCGATATGATCGAGAACCGCACCTTCGACGAGATTGTCGTCGGCGACACGGCGAGCGTTGTCCGCACGTTGTGCGAGCAGGACATGCAGCTTTTCGCGCGCGTTTCAGGCGACGCAAATCCGGTGCAACTCGATCCGGCCTATGCCGCCACCGACATGTTCCATCAGGTGATCGCGCCCGGCATGTGGGGCGGCGGGCTCATTTCCGCCACGCTCGGAACCGATCTCCCCGGTCCCGGCACCATCTATGTCAGCCAGACCCTGCGCTTCATCCGGCCGGTCTGCCTCGGAGATACCGTCACCGCCTCGGTGACCGTCACGGAGAAACGTGCCGAGCACCATGTCGTTCGCCTCGACTGCCGCTGCGTCAACCAGAACGGACAGGACGTCATAACAGGGCAGGCCGAGGTCAAGGCGCCGACCGAAAAGGTCCGCGCCCCCCGGATGGCCTTGCCCGACATCCGCGTTTCCGATCATGATGGATATCGCAAGCTGATCGAGATGACGGCCGGCGGCGACGCCATACCGACCGCCGTAGCACATCCCTGCAATACCGCCGCGATTCTCGCGGCGGTGGAGGCCGCCGAGGCCGGCCTGATCCAGCCGATTCTCGTTGGCCCCGAGGAGAAAATCCGGGCGGCGGCCAGGGACGCCGGCAAGGACATAACCGCTTTCCGCCTGATAGCCGCGCCGCACAGCCACGCCGCTGCCGCGCAGGCCGTGGCGCTCGTCCGCTCGGGTGAGGCGCGGTTGCTGATGAAGGGCTCCCTCCATACCGACGAACTGATGGGCGCAGTGGTCTCGTCCGCAACGGGGCTCAGGACCGAGCGCCGCATCAGCCATGCCTATTTGATGGATGTGCCGGAGCACCCTACTCCGCTGATCATCACCGATGCGGCGATCAACATCGAACCGACGCTCGAAGAAAAGGCGGACATCATCCGCAACGCCATCGATCTCGCCCATGTCATCGGGATCGAAAGTCCCAAGGTCGCGATCCTGTCGGCGGTGGAGACGATCAATCCGTCGATGCGATCGACGCTCGACGCCGCCGCGCTCTGCAAGATGGCCGATCGCGGTCAGATTTCTGGCGGCGTGCTCGATGGCCCGCTGGCGTTCGACAATGCGATCAGCGAGGCGGCGGCCAGGGAAAAGGGGATCGTCTCGCCCGTGGCGGGCAAGGCCGAGATCCTGGTCGTCCCCACCCTCGAGGCCGGAAACATGCTTGCCAAGCAGCTGACATTTCTCGGCGGGGCGGATGCCGCCGGGGTGGTGCTGGGCGCGCGCGTGCCGATCATCCTCACCAGCCGCGCAGATTCCCTACGCACACGGCTCGCCTCCTGCGCGGTCGCGGTGCTGCTCGCGCGTGCCGCCACCATGGCGGCACCGGGCCTGCCCGAAGGCAAGCCCCTGGCATGAGCGGCGCCGTCGTCAGCATCAATGCGGGCTCGTCGAGCATCAAGTTCGCGCTGTTCACGCTCGACACCGACGGCCCGCGCCATGCCGCGGCCGGCAAGCTGGAAGGGATCGGCACGGCTCCGCGGCTCGTGGCGCGCGACGCCGATGGCGCCGTCCTGGTCGACCGCAGCTGGAACAATGGCGCGGGGCTGACCCACGAGGCCCTGCTTCATGACCTGTTCGCCTGGGCGGGAGATCACCTGCCAGAACATGAGATCATCGCCATCGGCCATCGCGTCGTCCATGGCGGAATGGCGTTTGCGCGGCCGCTACTGGTCGACGACGCCCTGCTCACTGCACTGGACGCGCTGAGCCCCTTGGCGCCGCTCCACCAGCCCCACAATCTCGCAGCGATCCGGGCCATCCGCGCGCTGGCGCCTGCCCTTCCCCAGGTCGCCTGCTTCGATACCGCCTTCCATCACGACCGGGCGGACAGCGCCACGCGCTTCGCCCTGCCCCGCGCACTGCACGACAAGGGCATCCGGCGCTATGGCTTCCATGGTCTCTCCTACGAATATATCGCGCGGACGCTGAGGGAGATCGACCCGGAGCTGGCGGGCGGGCGATTGATCGTCGCCCACCTGGGAAACGGCGCGAGCCTGTGCGCGATGCGTGAGGGAAAGAGCGTCGATACGACGATGGGCTTCACCGCGCTCGACGGGCTGATGATGGGAACGCGCTGCGGCAACATCGATCCCGGCGTCCTGCTCCACCTTCTGACCCAGGAAGGCATGAGCAGCGGCGAGATCGAGACGCTTCTGTACCAGCAGTCCGGCCTGCTCGGCGTGTCAGGCGTGTCGAGCGACATGCGCGCGCTCCACAAGAGCGAAGACCCGCACGCCGCCGAGGCCATCGACCTCTTCACCTGGCGCGCGGCGCGGGAAGCCGGTGCGCTCGTCTCCTCTCTCGGCGGCCTTGACGGGATCGTCTTTACGGCGGGCATCGGCGAAAATGACCCGATCATCCGTGCATCGATCTGCGAGTGCCTGGCCTGGACCGGCCTGACCATCGACCGGGATCTCAACGCCCGCAATGCGCCGGTCATCAGCCGGCCGGACAGCAGGATCATCGCCCGCGTCATCCCGACCGACGAGGAGCGCATGATCGCCGTCCACACCCTTGGCGTCCTGCCTGCACCAGGAGGTGGACGGTGACCCCGATTGCCGCCTATGTGGCCAAACCTCGGCTCGCCGACGTCACTGAAAGCGATATCACCGGCCGACCACCTGATGGAGCTTCAGGCTACCATTGCATCAGGCAGTGGCTTGCCAGTCACGGCAAAAATCTCGTCGGTCATCGTCGATCGCCGCCCCGCGTTCGACTTGGAGCGGCGCTCCCGCGATGACGACCGCGGATTGGCGCCTTTATGATCGCAACGGCGAGACGACGCTTCACACGATCGGCGACTGGACGGCGCTGGACCTGGGCAACGCCCTGGTCCGATTGTCCGCACGTATGGGTGGGCGTGACGAGGTCCGTCGCATTGACCTGTCCGACCTGGGACGGATCGATACGGCTGGGGCGCTCGCGCTGCTGCAGTTCGTGGCGAAAGACGTCGATATCGACTGTGGCCCGCGAGAGGATCTGCACCGGTTGATCACGCTCGTCCGGCCGGCGCTAGATGCGGAAACACCATCCCGGCAGAGTAGCGGGGATCTGGCCAGCATTTTCGACCGCTTCGGGCGCCACGTCGTCCATCTCGCCCGCGACGCATATGACATGCTGGAGTTCACAGGGCACCTCGTAGCGGCCATTGGGCGAACGATCATCCATCCCGGACGATTGCGGATGACGCCGCTCTTCGCAGTGATGCAGGACGCGGGCATCAACGCCTTGCCGATCGTGTTCACGATGACCTTCTTCATCGGCGCGGTGATCGCGCTCGTCGGCACCAATCTGCTGACGACTTTGGGCGTGGAGGTGTTCACGGTCGAACTCGTCGGTGTTGCCGTCCTGCGCGAGTTCGGCGTCGTCATCGCCGCGATCCTGCTGGCGGGCCGCTCCGCGTCCTCGTTCGCCGCACAGATCGGCGCAATGCGCATGAACCAGGAAACCGACGCCATGCAGGTCATGGGCGTCGACCGCTTCGACGCCCTTGTGATCCCGCGCGTCCTGGCGGCGCTCTTGATGATGCCGCTGATGACCTTCTGCGCCGATATAGGCGGCCTCGCCGGCGGGCTGTTGGTGAGTTGGGCAACGATCGATATCAATCCCGCATTCTTTATCCAACGGACGCTCGAGATGGTCGCCATCAAGCATTTTTGGATGGGGATGAGTAAGGCGCCGTTTCTCGCGCTGGTGATCGCCGCCGCCGGCTGCCGGCACGGATTGATGGTGGGCGGCGATGTGCAGAGCCTCGGCCGCAACGTCACTTCTTCGGTCGTTCAGTCGGTCTTCATGGTCATCATGTTCGACGCGGTGTTCGCCGTGATCTTCACGGTGCTCGACTTGTGAGCGCCCCGTCCGCAACCGGCGACGGCGACGCGCCGATCCGCATCTCCGGCCTTCGCACGGCCTTTGGTAAGAAGGTCATCCACGAGAAGCTGGATCTCGAAGTCCGCAAGGGAGAAATACTGGGTGTGGTCGGCGGCTCCGGCTCGGGCAAATCGGTGCTGCTCAATACGATCCTCGGCCTCAAGCGCCCCGATGGTGGGACGGTCGAGATTTTCGGACGGCGTATCGATGATCCGGACGCTCGATCGGCGGTCGAACGGCGCATCGGCGTGATGTTCCAGCAGGGCGCGCTGTTCTCCTTCCTGACCGTCCAGGAAAATGTCGAAACGCCGCTCCTCGAGCATGCGCGTCTGCCGAAGGACTTTGTGCGCGATCTCGCCCGCTTGAAAATCGCGCTCGCGGGGCTTCCCGACAATGCCGGGTCGCTCAAGCCGGCGGAGCTTTCAGGTGGCATGCGCAAGCGCGCGGGCGTGGCGCGTGCGATCGCACTCGATCCCGACATACTGTTCCTCGACGAGCCCACCGCAGGTCTCGATCCGATCGCAGCGAGCGAGTTCGACGCGCTCGTTACCACCTTGCGCCAGGCGCTTGGCCTCACCGTCTTCATGATCACCCATGATCTCGACACGCTTTACGCCATCTGCGACCGCGTGGCGGTACTGGCGGAGAAGAAGATAGTCACCGTCGCGACCGTCGATGAACTTGAGCGATCGGACCATCCCTGGATCAAGAGCTATTTCCTGGGGCCGCGCGGCCGTGCCGTCCAGAAGAAGCTGCGCTGATGGAACGCCATGCCAATTATGCCCTGGTGGGCATTGTCTCCACGGTGTTTCTGATCGCCTCGATCGTCTTTGTCGTCTGGCTGGGCGGGTCCCAGTTCAGGCGTGACCATGACCTGTATCGCATCATGTTTGTGGGTCCGGTGCGCGGGCTGAGCAAAGGCGGTGAAGTTCAGTTCAACGGTATCAAGGTTGGTCAGATTCAGAATATCCGGCTTGATGAGGACGATCCCAATCGCGTGCTCACCGACATCGCGGTCGACCGTGGGACGCCGATCCGCGTG
This sequence comes from Sphingobium sp. PNB, assembly GCF_019873065.1. Classification (NCBI taxonomy): domain Bacteria; kingdom Pseudomonadati; phylum Pseudomonadota; class Alphaproteobacteria; order Sphingomonadales; family Sphingobiaceae; genus Sphingobium; species Sphingobium sp. PNB. The sequence goes on along the minus strand of NZ_JAINEZ010000031.1, from coordinate 33,704 downwards.
GACTCGATGGCTTCGACCGAAATTCAGGGGATCTCGAGTGTCAGCGTTATCCAGATCGGCGCCGGATCCCAGCAAAAGCCCTTATTGCGCAAGGTCGATGGGAGCGAGCGCCCGATCATTTCCAGCAAGGCCAACGCTCTGTCGACTCTCCTGCAGGGCGGCGGCCAGATGGTCCAGGCCGCTACCGAGGCGCTCAACCGCGTGAACCGGCTGCTCTCGGATCGCACGATCGCCAATGTGGGTGCGGCTGTAGAGGATATTCGCCTGACCAGCGCGGAATTCGCGGCGAACCGGAGGATGATATCGAACGCTGCCTCGGCCCTTGCGAAGCTCGATCGTGCCGCGACCGACATCCAGGGCGCCTCAGCATCGGTCCGCCAGATTGCCGACGGCGACGGCAGGCGCGCTTTCGCCGATATCTCGGGTGCGGCAGGTGAGCTCAAGACCGCAATCCACGAAGCCCGGGAAGCCGTCGCCAGACTCGACACGCGAAGCGCCGACATAAGCACCACCACCCTTCCCAACATCAACGCCGCCATGATCAGTCTTCAGGACACGGCCGAGTCGCTCGACGGTCTCATCCGGCAGATCCAGCGGGATCCACGTCACGCGCTTGGCAAGGGCAGCGGCAGGGAACGGGAGCTTCCGCAATGAAAAATTTTGCCGTTTTGAGGATATCTGCGGCCCTCCTCATTGGCTTACTCGCACTTTCCGGCTGTGGCAGCCTGCTCGGTGGCGGCGCGCGGGATGATCTTTTCCGTTTTGGCGTGCCGCACCTTCCCGCGCGCCCCTCGACAACGGTTGGGCACAGTCCGATGCCCCGTACCATTTCGCTCCTGCGTGTCCTCTTCGCGCCGGAGATCGAAGGTGACCGGATCCTCACAACACAAGGCGCGCGCGCGCTCTACATGAAGGACGCGCGCTGGGTAGCGTCCGTTCCGGAGCTTTTCGTGCAGGCGCTGGGCCGACAGTTCGGCGAGCGCGTACCGACGATCCGGCTGGCGCCGCCTGGAAGCGCGACCGGCGCATTACAGGCATTGCAGATAAGCATCGACCGGTTCGAGGCGCGCTACCCTGCGGAAGGTGCGGAACAGGGTCCGCCAGCCGTGATCATCACCGGAGACGCAACACTGCTTGATCTGCGGGATCGGCAGCCGATCGCATCACGCCGTTTCACGGTGGAGGAGCCGGTGACCGCCAATAGCAAGAGCGGGATTGTCGCGGCGTTCGACCGGGCGGTGGCGCGTTATGCAACACAGTTTGTCGATTGGACCATACAGGCGTCCGGCGCAGAACTCATGGACGTGAGGTCTCAGAAAGGTCAGAACAATGAGCAATAACCCAACCCATCTGGTCACGCGCAGCGGGCTTGAGCTTTCGGTGAGACCGGCAGGCGCGCAGGACGGGCCGATACTGACGCAATTGTTCCACCATGTGAGCCATGAGGATTTGCGCTTCCGGTTCCTGTCAGGACTGAACGAGATCGGACCGGAGCAACTTCGTGCCCTGACCCCGATCGATGATGGCAACGCGCTAAGCTTCCTCGCCTTCGATGCCGAGAGCGGCGCCGCGGTTGCAAGCGCGATGCTCGTATCCGATGCAGCGGGCGAGCGGGGCGAGGTGGCGATCTCGGTTGACGCCGACTATCGGCACAGAGGCGTCGGATGGACATTGCTCTCCTTCGTGGCCGATCAGGCGGAAGCGCGGGGGCTCTCGATAATCGAGTCGATCGAGAGCCGCGCCAATGTCGCTGCAATCGAACTCGAACGCGACATGGGCTTCACGGTCGAGGAATATCCAGGGGACTCGACCCTGGTGCTGGTCAGGAAAACGCTGCGCGCCGGTTGACCGCCGGCGCCCAGCGCTCAACGCGCCAGGGCCGCGGCGATCGCGTCCTTCAATGGCGTGGTCGGCCGGCCTATCAGCTGGCTGAGTTGATGGCCGTCGTCGAAGAGCGCGCCCTGTCCGGCCGCAGCGTCCGACTGGGCGAGCATCGCCGCCACCGCCTCCGGCAGGCCGGCGTCGACCAGTGCCGCCTTGTAGTCGGCCTCGCTCAGGTTGCGAAAGATGATCGTCTTGCCCGCCTGGCGGGAGAGTTCGTCCGCGAATTCGGCGAGCGTATAGGCTTCGTCACCCGCCAGTTCGTAGACGCGTCCGGCCTGATCCTCCTGCGCCACCAGAACGGCGGCGGTTGCGTCGGCAAAGTCGGCGCGGGTGGCCGAGGCGATGCGGGCGTCTCCGGCGGAGCCTATCACCACGCCATGCTGGAGAGCGGAGGGTATCGAGGCGGTGTAGTTCTCGGTGTACCAGCTGTTTCGCAGCAGGACGGTGGGTATGCCGCTTTCCCGGAGGAGCGCCTCGGTCTGGCGATGCTCTTCTGCAAGGCCAAGCGGTGACGTATCGGCGTGCAGCACGCTGGTATAGGCGATGAGCTTCACGCCCACCGTCCTGGCGGCGTCGATCACCGCCTTATGTTGCGGCACGCGGTGTCCGACCTCGTTTCCCGAAATGAGCAGCAGCTTGTCGATACCCGCCAGGGCCGGGCCCAGGGTCTCCGGTCGGCTATAATCGGCTTCGCGCACGACGACGCCCTTCGCAGCGAGGTCGGACGCCTTGTCGATATTACGTACCAGGGCTGCGATCTCGCCGGCCGGCACCGTTTTCAACAGCGCCGAAATGACGAGCCGCCCGAGTTGTCCCGTCGCTCCGGTGATGGCGAGCATGGCTCCTCCTCTTCTTTGCTTGGGGGCGTTGGACCGCAAGCGGCAACGCCCTGCATGAGATCGACTCTATTCCGGCTTCGCGGTCGGCGCCAATGCCCGCAATCCACCAATCAACGCATCGAGCCGCTGTTCGGCTTCACCATGTTCGGCCTCCGGATAAGCGGTGGCGACGCGGGCGCCCCAATAGCCAAGATCGACCGTCGTGAGACTGAATTCAAAGGGAACGCCTTCGCGGCTGCTGCGGAACCGTCCGCGCCAGACGGCATCCTTTGGCATGTCGGGAAGAACGACCGGCCCCTCGGACAGCGGCGTGCTTTCATCGAAATAGCTGCGCGCAAGCCACTTCATGATCGTATAATGCTCCTTCGCCGACATTTGCTCGATATGAACCAGCGGGATGCGGGCAACGATCGTCGAACCGTGCACTGGCGAACGATATTCGACGGAAACATACTGGCCGCTGGGATCATATCCCTGCTCGGCTACGCGGGTGAATCCGGCGAGCATATGAGGAAAGCGCGCACCGCTTCCCACATGCACCAAGGTCCCGTCGGAATCGAGGCGGAAGCCCGCCGGGGCGGTCGCTTCGGCGGCAGCGGGCGCCGACTGGGCGGCGGTGTGAATAGAAAGCCCAAGAAGAACACTCAGAACGAGCGGCGCAAGACGCCGGAGACGCGTCTTCCTTTTCATTCGGGAAGCTTCGCCATGATGATGGCGGCGATCGCCATCACCAGACCTGCTGTCAATCCATACAGGAAAATGACGTCGATCGACTGACGAATTCTGTCCAGGGCGTGCATGGAGATTCTCCCCTTTGTGGTGAGAAAAGTTTCGCGCAGCCGCGCTGGTGGGCATATTGGTAGTGTTACTGAGGCGGCCATCACCATGTGCCTGCTTATGCCATCGTTCCGATCGTCCGGCGGAACCGCGCGAGCGCGATCAGGAAAAACACTGCACCGATCACGGCGATGGCAAGGAACTGGGGCCAGACCACGTCGAAGCTCGCTCCCCGGTAGAGAATCGCCTGCGCCATTCTCACAAAATGGGTGGTGGGCGCGGCGAGCATCACCGTTTGCACGAACTCGGGCATGCTCTCGCGCGGGGTCATGCCGCCGGACAACAGCTGGAGCGGCAGCAGCACGAGCATAAGCAGCAGCCCGAACTGAGGCATCGAGCGCGCGATCGTGCCCATGAAGATGCCGATCGACGTGGTGGCGAACAAATGCAGCGCCGCACCCGTCAGGAACAGCGGGATCGATCCCTCGATCGGCACCTTCAATATTCCTTCGACCACCACCAGCAGCGCGAAGGCGCAGGCGAGCAGGACGACCAGCCCCATCGCCCAGACCTTGCTCGCCATGATCTCGAACGGCGTGATCGGCATCACCAGCAGATGCTCGATGGTGCCATGCTCGCGCTCGCGGATCAGCGCGGCGCCGGTCAGCACGATCGAGAGCATGGTGACGTTGTTGATGATCTCCATCACCGACCCAAACCAGCTTTGCGCGAGCGTCGGGTTGAAGCGGGCCCGCAGGGCGAGATCGGCGGGCGGCGCGGCCGTGGCCCGCGTTCCCTTCATGAACTCCGACACCTCGCCCTGGACGATCTGCTGGATATAGCCGCCGCCGGTGAACGCCTGGCTCATCCGCGTGGCGTCGATGTTGAGCTGGACGGTCGGCTGGCGGCCGGCGAGCACGTCGCGCTGGAAATCGGGCGGCAGGTCGAGCGCGAAGGTGTAGCGGCCGGCGTCCATCGCCGGATCGACCTCGCCCAAAGCGAGCAGCGCCGGCGGCGTGAAATGCGGCGGATAAAAGGCTCCGGTGATCCGGTTCGACAGGGGCGACTGGTCCTCGTCGACGATCGCGATCGGCGCCTTGTGCAGCGTCTCGGGCATGGCGGAGGCCGCCACGTAGATGCCGAGCGAAAAGGCGTAGACGATCAGGACCAGCATCATCGGATCGCGCCACAGGCTGCGCAGCTCCTTGACCCCGAGGCGCCCGATATTGGCGATATGCCGCATCTAACTCTCCTGCTTCCTGAGCAGCGCGACGCACAGCGCGAGCAGAACCGGCACGGCCGCCGCCAACGCCAGAAGCGGCTGGCCCAGATCGCCGAAGCCCAGCCCCTTCGAGAAGACGCCCCGGCAGATCGTCACGAAGTGGGTGGTCGGGAAGACGCGCCCGACGAACGCGCCCGCGCCCTCCAGCGACGAGACCGGGTTGATCAGCCCGGAGAACTGGACCGCCGGCAGGATGGTGCCGATCGCGGTGGCGAACAATGCGGCGATCTGGCTGCGCATGAAGATCGAGAAGAGCAGCCCGATCGCCGTCGCCGACAGGGTGTAGAGCAGCGCCCCGACGGTCATCGCCAGCACGTCGCCGGTGATGGGCACGCGAAAGACGAGCAGCGCCAGCAGCACGAGCAGCACATAGTTCAGCATGGCGAGGGCGACATAGGGCAGCTGCTTGCCGAGCAGAAACTCGATGCGCGTGATCGGTGTTACATAGAAGTTGATGATCGAGCCCAATTCCTTCTCGCGGACGACGCTGAGCGCCGTCAGCATTGCCGGAAACAGCAGCAACAGGACGGGGATCACCGCTGGCGCGATCGCCACCAGGCTCTTGACGTCGGGATTGTAGCGATAGCGCGTCTCGATATTGATGAGGCCCGCCGAGGGCCGGGCGCCAAGCTCCTGCACAGCCATCTCTCCCAGCCATTGCGCGTGCAGTGCCTGGATATAGCCCTGCACGGTCTCCGCCCTCATCGGCATGGCGCCGTCGATCCAAACGCCGATCTGGACCGGATCGCCGCGGCGCAGGTCGCGCGCGAAGCTTGGCGGGATCTCGATCGCGACGCTCAGTTCGCCGTCGCGCATGCGTCGGTCGAGCTGCGCATAATCGGTGATCGGCGGACGTTCGATGAAGTAGCGGGACCCGGCGAGGTTCAGCGTATAGTTCTGGCTGGTGGTAGTGCCGTCGCGGTCGAGCATCGCGAACGGCAGGTTCTCGACATCGAGGCTGATGCCATAGCCCATGATGAACATGAGCAGCACGCTTCCCAGAAGGGCGAGCGTCGCGCGAATCGGATCGCGACGAAGCTCCAACGCCTCGCGCCGGGAATAACTCATCATGCGGCGGCGGCTGAAGGTGCGGGAAAAGGACGAAGCGGGCTCAGCCTTTGTCTCGGTGGCCGGCGCCGCGGCCGCCACTCCCGCCTCCGCCCGTTCATCTCCGCCCGCCGCGTCCTCCAGATAGCTGATGAACGCATCCTCAAGGTTCGTGCTGCCGCGCTTCTCGACGATCGCCGCCGGCGTATCGCTGACGAGCACCTTGCCGGCATGCATCAGCGAGATCCGGTCGCAGCGCTCGGCCTCGTTCATGAAATGGGTGGAGATGAAGATCGTCACCTTGTCGTTGCGGGAGAGGTCGATCATCATCTGCCAGAACTGATCCCGCGCGATCGGATCGACGCCCGAGGTCGGCTCATCGAGGATCAGCATCTCGGGCTTGTGGATCATCGCCACCGCGAGACTGAGCCGCTGGCGCTGGCCGAGTGGGAGCGCGTCCGGCAGTGCGTCCATGATATCGGTCAGGCCGAAGCGTTCGGCCATCTCCTCGACCCGGGCGGGAATCTCTTCCGCCGGCACATGGAAGAGCTGTGCATGCAGCTCGAGATTCTGCCGGACCGTCAGCTCGGAATAGAGCGAGAAGGCCTGGGACATGTAGCCCACGCGCCGACGCGTCGCCACGTCGTCATTCTCGACTTCGCGCCCGAACAGCCACGCTTGGCCCTCGCTCGCCTTGAGCAGGCCGGTCAGCATCTTCATCGTCGTCGACTTGCCGCAGCCGTTCGAACCCAGGAAGCCGAAGATCTCGCCGCGCTCGATCCGGAAATCGACATGGTCGACCGCGGTGAAATCGCCGAACCGCATCGTCAGTCCCTTGGCCTCGATCGCGATCTCGGCATCGCTCCCGTCGTTGCGCGGAGGGATGATCACCGGTTTGTGCCCGCGCCGCCGCTCCTCGGGCAGCAGCGCGATGAACGCGTGCTCCAACCCGTCAGTGTCGGTGCGTCGATAGAAATCCGCCGGCGTGCCGGTTGCGAGGATTTGCCCCGCATCCATCGCCACCAGCCAGTCGAACCGAGCCGCCTCCTCCATATAGGCGGTGGCGACCAGCACGCTCATGCCCGGCCGGTCGGCGCGGATGCGATCGATCAGGTCCCAGAACTGCGCGCGCGATAGTGGATCGACGCCGGTGGTCGGCTCGTCGAGCAGCAGGAAATCCGGATCATGGATCAGCGCGCAGCAGAGCCCGAGCTTCTGCTTCATCCCGCCCGAAAGCTTACCCGCCGGACGTTTGCGGAACGGCGCAAGGCCGGTGCTCTCGGTGAGCTGGGCGATCCGCCGCTCGCGCTCCTGCGCATCCTGCCCGAACAGGCGCGCGAAAAACTCCAGATTCTCGTCGATGGAGAGGGTCGGATAGAGGTTCTTGCCGAGGCCCTGCGGCATATAGGCGATGCGTGGACAGACCGCTTCGCGATGCCGCCGGTCCGCCATGTCGCCGCCGAGAACCTCGACACTGCCTTCCTGGATCACGCGCGCGCCGGCGAGCAGCGAGAACAGGGTGGACTTGCCGACGCCATCGGGACCGATCAGCGCCACCATGCGTCCGGCCGGAATTTCCAGATCGATGCTATCGAGCGCCCGCGTCCTGCCATAATCCAGGGCGACGCCCGAAAGGCGCGCCGCCAATCGAGGCGATGCGCCCTCCGAAATTCCAGGCTCAGTCATCGTGACACGTTGACGGTCAGCTTCGCCGGCCATTCGGCATCGCGGCTGGTCCGCACATAGGCCATGCCGGGAAGCCCGGTTTTGACCTGGGTGATATGGCGATCGAGCAAAGCGGGATCGATCCGTGCCTTGACGCGGAACATCAGCTTCTGCCGCTCGCTCTCCGTTTCCACCGTCTTGGGCGTGAACTGCGCGACATCGGCGACGAACGAGACCCTGGCGGGGATCACATAGTCGGGCGCGGCATCGAGCACGATCCGCACGTCGCTCCCCAGCGCCACGCGTCCCGCCACCGTCTCGGGCAGGAAGAAGGTCATGTAGACGTCGCCGAGATTGACGAGGTTGAGCACCCGCCCGCCGCCGGCGACGACCTCGCCCGGCTGGGCCACGCGATACTGGACCCTTCCGCCCACCGGAGCGCGCAGGTCGCTGTCGCGGATATCGGCCTCGATCCGCTCGATCGTCGCGCGGACGGCATCGACGTTCGAGCGCGCGCCGATCACCTGGCTGCGCGCGGTGCCGATGGCCGCATCGACCGCAGCCAGCTGCGCGCGCGCCGCCTCGACGGCAGCCGTCGCGCCTTCGACCTGCGCCTGATCGTCGTCGCGCTCCTGAACCGCGGTCGCACCCTCGCGCGCCAGCGTTTCCGAGCGAGCGAGCCGCTTGCGCGCGGCGCTCAGCTCCGCCTCACGCTGCCGCACGGCGGCAAAGGCGGCCGCGCGCTCGCTCTGGCGCTGCGACACCTGGCTTTGCGCGATCAGGATCGCGTTTTGCGCCTGGGCGAGCTGCGCCTGTGCCTCGGAGCGCTGGGCGTTGAGGACATCGGTGTCCATATGCGCGACGACCTGTCCCGCCTTCACGAAGTCGCCCTCGTCGGCGACGATGTCGCGGATCCGCCCAGGGGTCTTGGCGGAAATGTCGATCTCGATCGCCTCGATCCGGCCATTGCCGCCAATGATGCCGTCCGGCAGGCCGCCGGGCTTGAGCAGCTGCCACAGGGTCAGAGCGACGGCAATGACGGCCACGGCGATGGCGCCCCTGATGAACCATTTCTTCTGGGGCGTCGTCATTGTGCTGGATTCCCGGTTTCAGCTGCGTTGATGTCGAAGGCTGGATTCTGGATGAAGCCCCCGCCCAGCGCCGCATAGAGGGCGACGGCGCTCCCGAGATGGGCGCGGCGAAGCTGGACAAGCGCCTGCTCGGTGTCGAACAGGTCGCGCTGCGCGTCGAGCACTTCGAGATAGGCCGAGCGCCCGTTATCGAAGCGCAACTGGGCAAGGCGCGCGCGCTCCTGGAGCGCCGCGAGCATGGTGCGCGTCGTTTCGATCTGGAGGCCGAGCTGCCGGCGCCGGACCAACGCATCCGACACATCGCGGAACGCGGTCTGTACCGTCCCTTCATAATCCGCGACCGCAATCACCTGCCGGGCCTTCGCCACGTCGAGATTGCCTTTGAGGCGTCCGGCATTGAACAAGGGCAGGCTCAGGGTCGGCGTGAAATTCCAGGAAAGGCTTCCCCCCTTGAACAAGCCGTCCAGTTCGCTGCTCGCCGTCCCGAAGGCGCCGGTCAGGCTGATATTGGGGAAGAAGGCGGCGCGCGCGGCGCCGATATTCGCTTCGGCTGCGCGAAGCACATATTCCGCCGCCACGATGTCGGGCCGGTTGACGAGAAGCTCTGACGGCAGGCCCGGAGGAAGCACGACCTCCGGCGCGGCTTCTGCAAGGCCGAGCGGCCCCGGCCGGATGTCGACCGGACGCCCGACCAGCAGTGCCAGCGCGTTGCGATTGACCTCGCGATCCTGATCGAGCGCCTGCAGCGCCGTCTGCGCCTGCGCCAGCAGGGTCTGCGCCTGCGTCATCTCGAGCTTGGATCCCGAGCCCACCTCATAACGCCGCCGCAGGATCCGAAGCGCGTCCTCGCGCGTCGTGATCGTCCGGCTCGCCAGCGCGACGCGTTCCTCATATTCGCGCTCGAGCAGATAGCCGTTGGCGACCTGGGCGATGAGGTCGGTCGCGATCGCGCGTCGAGCTTCTTCCGTCGCCAGATACTGCGCGCGCGCCGCCGCGTTGAGGTTGCGCAGCCGGCCCCAGAAGTCGATCTCCCAGCCGGCGCTCAGCTGCGCATAGATCTGGTTGCCCGTCACGGCCTGGCCCGTCACCGACAGATCGGCAGGGGTTCGTCCCCGCGTTCCGGTCGCCACGGCATCGAACTGGGGATAGAGCGCCGAGCCTTGGATCCGCCAAGACGCCCGCGCTTCCGCGACACGCCCCGAGGCGATCCGGATATCGCGGTTGTTCTCCAGCGCCGCAGCGATCAGTGCCCGAAGCTGCTCCTCATGGAAAAAATCGTACCAGCCGACCCGGGCGATGGACGACGAGTCGGAGGCCGATGCGGCATAGCCCTGCGGAACAGGCTGCGGCGGACGGACATGCGCCGGCGCGAACGAGCAGCCGGCCAGAAGCATGGACGCAGCGAGACAGGCAACGCTTGTAGCTGGCCGTCGGTATCTGGCCCTCATGATCTCCGGAACGGCCATATCGTCGCGCACTGCCCCTGGTTCGGTCTTCAAATAGCCGGCTCCCGTCCGGGAACCGGGCGGGAGCCGTTGTTCGCCGTGAGATGCGACCCTCAGGCTGTCTCGGTAGCTTTCGCAGGCGCGCGCACCGGGGCCGCGGGAACCTTCGCCTTCTCCGGCTCGGCCGCCGACTTCTTGAGCAGGGGCTGGAACCACGCCTGGATGGTTCCGGTCAGTTCCTGCTGGCTGGTCGTCTGCGAGAGCAGATCTTTCCAGCTACCCTGCCATTCGTCGACGGCCGCCTTGATCTTGCTCACCGAGGCCTCCCGGCTCTTTTCGACCTCGCCGAGCAGGCTCGTGACCGCGTCGCTCCTGAAGCTCGGGACAGTCCCCGGCTTCAGTTCCTTGAACTGATCGACGAAGAGGGTCGCCGCCTTGCTGCCGATCTGTGCATAGTCCTCGCCGCCGGTCCGGGCGATCTCGGCGAATTTGAGGACAAGCTCGCCATTGGCCTTGGCAAGGGCGGTAATCTGATCGAGGGGATAGCTCATGGGTCAGGTCCTTTCGAGAATCGAGGCGGGAGGAAAAACAGTTTCCGTTGCGATGCTGCGCTGCGATATGAGGGATTGTCCTTACGCACGGTGGCAGACGAGGCTCAGCCATTCGCGATATATTGCCCTCCGTTGATGGTAAGCACCGAGCCCGTGCAGAAAGCCGCCTTTGGCGAGGCGAGATAGGAGACCGCTTGCGCGACCTCGTCGGGGTCGCCGAGACGGCCGACAGGGATGCCGGCGATGATCCCGGCGCGCACCTCCTCCTTGACGGCGGCGACCATGTCGGTGTCGACATAACCGGGGCAGACCGCGTTGACGGTTATGCCGCGCGCGGCATTTTCCTGAGCCAGCGCCTTGGTGAAGCCGATCACGCCCGCCTTCGCCGCGGAATAGTTGACCTGCCCTATCTGGCCCTTCTGCCCATTGATCGACGAGATGTTGATGATCCGGCCGAAGCGCCGCTCGCGCATGCCCTCGATGATTGCGCGGGTCATGGTGAACATCGAGTCGAGGTTGGTCGCCAGCACGGACCGCCAATTGTCCCAGCTCATCTTGTGGAAGACCCCGTCGCGGGTGATGCCCGCATTGTTGACGAGGATGGACACCGGCCCAAGCCGTTCTTCGACCTGGGCAACGCCGTCCCGGCAGGCCGCCTCGTCCGCAACGTCCCATTTGAACACCGGTATGCCGGTGTCCTGTTTGAACCGGGCGGCGGCGGCGTCATTGCCATGATAGACGGCCGCCACCTCATGGCCTTCGGCCTTCAGCGATCGGGCGATGGCCGCGCCGATCCCGCGCGTGCCACCGGTTACGAGTGCGATATCCGTCATGATCGTCCGGGTCCGTTCCTGTTTCAGATGCGCCGCGAGGTTTCCCCCACAGCTCCTCCCCGGACAATGCGTATGTATACTTAGCGGTTTTGTTATCGCCTCCTGGCGATAGCGGATCAAGTCAAAACTCATGCAAGACCTGGATGATCGGGTTAGAGACGGTTTTATGACACGAGCAACATCAACCGGAAGCGCCAGGCGCCTGCCGCCGCGTGACCCCAAAGGTGGCCGGCCGACGCAGGAAATCGCGGCCCTACTGGGCGTTCATATTCTTGATGTGGCGCTCGAGCAGTTCATCGCCCAGGGCGTGGAAGGCGCCAGCATGGAGGGGATCGCAATCGCCGCCAGCGTCTCGAAGCGGACGCTCTATTCCCGGTTCGGGTCGAAAACGGCGCTGCTTTTTGCTGCCATCGAACATGGGACGGCGCATTATCTCAGGCCAATCGCCGCGAATATTCCGGCCGGCTCGACGCAGGACAAACTTCTCCATGTTAGCAGGAAAATGCTCGATGCATCGCTCAAGCGCGAAGCCATAGGTTTGGAGTCCCTTGTCAGCTGGATTGCCGACCATAAATCGGAGGTCAGCCAGGTCACTCCTTCGATGGGCGCGAAGGCGGGGATTGCGTTGATCCAGTCCATCCTCGAACAAGTCTGCGATGGCCACGAAAAGCGCGCGTATGATCTGCCGTTCCTCGCGACCTTCCTCTTCGATGCGTTGGTCACCTGCCCGCGGACGCGCATTCTACTGCGGCACGAACTGGAAAACACATCCCGCGCCAAAGCCGACTATCTCAAGCGCACCATGAATCTCATCGCGCGCGGAATGCCCTTCCTGGACGAAGACTGCTCCGGTTAACGCCATGTTCGATCCTGTTGGACACGGACTCCGACCGCAAGTCTGGCGTCATGCCGTCGCCCCGATGCATGAACACGAGCAGGCCGCCGTCGAGGCTGGCCCGGTGCTGAGCGGCGGCAACGGAGCGGCTATGATCGACCAAAGGAAAGGTCACTGCTCATAGTCCTCGCCAAGGTAGAGTCTGCGCACATCGGGATTGTGAAGCACCGCGTCGGGCGTCCCCTCGAACAGCACCCTTCCCTCATGGATGACATAGGCCCGGTCGACCAGTTCGAGCATCTCGTGGACATTATGGTCGGTTATGAGAACGCCGACGTCATGCTGCTTGAGGTCGCGCACCATCAGCTTGATATCGACGATCGACAGGGGGTCGATGCCGGTAAAGGGCTCGTCCAGCAACATGATGGCCGGCTTCGCGGCCATCGCACGAGCAATCTCGGTGCGGCGGCGTTCTCCGCCTGACAAAGCCGGAGCCGGCGTATCGCGGACATGGGCGATGCTGAATTCGGCGAGCAGATCATCGAGGCGCGCCGCGATCCCCGCGGGATCGTCCGTGCGGCACTCGAGCACCGCGGTGATGTTTTCCGCCACCGTCATTCCCCGAAAGACCGATGGCTCCTGCGGAAGATAGCCCAGTCCCCGTGCCGCGCGCCTGTCCATCGGAAGCGCCGTGACATCCGCTCCGCCAAGCAGGATCCTGCCGGCATCGACGCTCGTCAGGCCGACGATCGCATAGAAGCAGATCGTCTTTCCGGCGCCGTTGGGACCAAGCAGCCCCACGATCTCGCCCGGTTTGACGGTGAGCGAAACGCCGTGGAGAACCTTTCGGGCGCCAAATGACTTTTCGATCCCCACAATCGAGAGCCCTTCGGCCGTACCGGCGGAACTCTGCAATTCGCCTAGTCGACCGGTCACCGGACCGCCACCCGTATGAACAGACGTGCCGCTATCCACGGCTCTCCGGTTCCCCTTCGAGAGTGGGTTTTCCAGAAAGCTCGCGATGAGCATGGGCACGCGACACCTTATCGGTTGCGTTCGGACCGGAGCGGCGTCGACGGAAGATCGATCGCCGCCCCAAGCCTCTTCGCTCAGGAGACGGCTTCAAGAGCCAGGGCAACGCCCTGCCCGCCCCCGATGCAAAGCGTGACAAGCCCGCGCCGGAGCCCGTCGCGCCGCATCGACTCGAGCAGCCGCGTCGTCAGCACCGCGCCCGTCGCGCCGATCGGATGGCCATGGGCGATCGCCCCGCCTTCGACATTGACGATGTCCTCCGGCAGCCCGAGTTCCCGTACGACGGCGATGGCGATCGCGGCAAAGGCTTCGTTGATCTCGACCCGTTCGAGATCCGACACCGACCAGCCCGCACGGGTGAGCGCCTGACGCACGGCCGGGACCGGCCCCAGCCCGAACAGTCCGGGCTCCACCGCACCCACGCCGAAAGCGACCAGCCGACCGACCGGAGCTACGCCGTGCTGGCTGGCCCAGTCCTCGCTCGCCACGATCATCGCCGCCGCGCCGGTATTGAGGCCGGGCGCATTGCCTGCCGTGATTGTTCCTTCCGGACGAAAGGCCGGCTTGAGGTGGGCGAGGCTTTCGAGCGTCGCATCCGGTCGGTTCTGCTCGTCCCGCGAAAAGCTGGTCGGCCCCTTTCGTCCCGGAATTTCGACCGCTACGATCTCGCTGTCGAACTTGCCGGCCGCCTGGGCCGTACTGAACCGCTGTTGCGAGCGCACTGCCCAACTGTCCTGGGCGTCGCGCGAGATCTGAAATTTCGTGACGAGATCCTCGGTCACCCAGCCCGAATGCTGGTCGACGAATGCGTCGTTGAGACCATCATGGAGCATGCTGTCGAAAAGCTTGCCGTCTCCCATCCGATAGCCCCAGCGGCCCTTCTCGATGAGGTAGGGTGCCTGATCCATATTCTCCATCCCGCCCGCGACCGCGGCATTCGTCAGGCCCAGCATGATCTCCTGCGCTGCGGTGGCGATCGCCTGGGCTCCGGAGCCGCAGACCCGGTTGACGGTCATCGCCGGCACAGTGTCGGGGATTCCGCCCCCGATCGCCGCCTGCCGCGCCGGGTTCATCTTCGCACCGGCCTGCACCACCTGGCCCATGACGACCGTATCGATCGCCTCCCCGGTTACGCCGGCGCGCTTCAGCGTCTCCGCGATGGCGATACTGCCGAGTCTCGGCGCGGCCATGTCCTTGAGGCTGCCGCCATAGCTGCCGATGGCGGTTCGCACGGGTGCGCAAAGAACAACATTCGTGGTCATGATCTTCTCCTTCCATTCGGCCGCTTCAGGCCATGTATTTGCCGCCGTTGATCGAAAGCGTGGCGCCAGTGACAAAGCCGGCTTCGTCCTCGATCAGGAAGAGGACGCCGCGCGCGATCTCATCGGGCGTGCCGAGACGGCCGACCGGAACGGCGCCGAGAACTGCCTTCATCGCGTCCGCTGATACTGCGGCGACCATAGCCGTGTCGGTATAGCCCGGCGCGATCGCATTGACCGTGACGTTGCGCGCCGCGCCCTCGAGCGCGAGCGCCTTGGTGAAGCCGATCACGCCCGCCTTGGCAGCGGCATAGTTGGTCTGGCCGAACTGCCCCGACAGGCCGTTGACTGAACTCACATTGACGATCCGGCCGAAGCGCCGCTCGCGCATGCCTTCGATCACTGCACGGCACATGTTGAAGCAGCCGCCGAGGTCGACGTCGATCACGCTGCGCCATTGCTCCTCGCTCATCTTGTGGAGCGTGCCGTCGCGGGTGATGCCGGCATTGTTGACGAGGATATCGACCGGCCCGACCTCCGCGACCACCTTGGCGACGCCCGCCTGGCTCGCGGCAAAATCTCCCACGTTCCAGCCATAGATCGGAATGCCCGTCTCGTCGTGAAACGCCTGGGCTTCGGCCTCGTTGCCGAAATAATTGGCGACGACGGTGTAGCCGTGCGCCTTGAGGAGTCGTGCGGTCGCGGCGCCGATGCCGCTCACGCCGCCGGTGATAAGCGCTATACGGGACATGAGAAATTCCTTGCTGCTAGTGCTGATGAAAAGGGAGTGGGCGACGCGGTCACTGCGCGAGATAGCCGCCATCGACGGGATAGTAGCCGCCGGTCATGAACGAGGCGCGATCGGAGAGCAGAAAGGCGACAAGCGCCGCCACCTCCTCGGGCCGGCCGAGCCGGCCAATGGGATGCTGATCGATCAGCGCGGGCGACGGTTCGCCCTGCGCCCGGATCAGCGGCGTATCGATGACCGCTGGCCCCACCGCGTTGATGCGAATGCCCTTGCGGGCATAGTCGACGGCTGCGGTCCGGGTCATGCCGACCACGGCGTGCTTGGCAGCCGCGTAAGCGATGGTGCCGGGCAGGCCGAGCATGCCGCAGATCGAGCTCATGTTGACGATCGCCCCGCCGCCCGAGGCGAGCATCGCGGGAATCTGATAGCGCATGCCGTAGAACACGCCGTCCATGTCGACGCTGAGCACGCGCCGCCATTCGGCAAGATCATATTCACCGGCCGGAGCGGAGGCGCCGCCGACGCCGGCATTGTTCACGGCAAGATCGAGCCGGCCGAAGGTCTTCACCGCGAAATCCACCATCGCCTCGACATCCGCGGCGTTCGCCACGTCCGTCTGAAGCGGAAAGGCCCTGCCGTCATCGATCTGGGCAGCGAGAGCGTGTACGCGGTCGATATCGAGATCGGCAAGCACGAGCCGGGCGCCGGAGGCGGCCAACTCACGGGAGATGGCCTCGCCCAGCCCGCTGGCGGCTCCGGTCACGATCGCGACCTTGTCATTGAAGTCGAACATCCGGTTCTCCAGAGCGCACGAAAGCCGCCGCCCAAAACGGGCGTCGCCAAGCCGATCCGGCACCTCTCCCTGGCGTTTTGGATTCCCGATCACCACGGGATATGCGGTTCATGTGCATCGCCGGAGCACCACCCCGCCATCGGGAACTATACTTATGCGTTTCGTATCGACGCTAATTCGTTCCTCTTTCCATCCGGGAAAGCGTGAGGAATGGACGACGGCTGGAGCGGCAGGATCGTCACAAATCGGATGGCGAAGGACATATTCTGTGTCGGGCCAGGCGCAAATATACTGATGGCCGGGGTTGCGCCTTATCTCTCCCCTGCAGTACCGTTCTGTGAAATTGGCGACTCTCGGAAAGAAATGCGTGGTGGTAAGATGAGAGTAGCCGCTTGATAACGATGGTATAATCGGAGGCGGTTTCAGGGGAGGATGCTGAGTCAGGCTACGTCATCGCGTAGTGCGTGTTCCTCGCTGTCAGGCGATGGAAGGGCATGTCCGATTGGAGATGAGGAACATGGACACATCCGCCGCCACTTCGCCACCAGACCCGTTGGAAGACGTTGCAGAGACATTCATTCGCGCCGCGGTTACCTGGCTCGCCTCGGCTTTTCCGCCCGCAATGCTCCTCCAGGTCTTCTCCGACCGGACATTTCACCTCGCCCTCCCGCCGGGCAAGCGACCGCGGCGCAACGCCAGGATCGCGCGCGAACATTCGCGGCTGTTCGATTATCCGGTCCGTGGTGCAGGCGACAGCGGTTGGCACCTGCGCGCATGACGATCCGTCCGCACTTCTGGTTCATGGCTGGCGCATCGATTCTCCTCGCGCCGACGGCCCATGCCGCCTCGCCGGTCGAGATCCTGATCGGCGACGCCGGCCAGCGCGACCAGGACGGCGCCATTCTGGTCGATCTGCGATTGCTCAACGGGGACCGAGATCCACAAACGGTATCCTTGCCCGACCGAATCGAGGCACGGATCGGGGCTGCCGGATCTGTCCGGACCGTCTGGCTCGAACGCGCCGCGAATGTCCCGGCCAGCCTGACCGTGCCGCCTGGCGGGTTCATGCGCGCTCGCTATTGCTTTCGCGCGCCTTCCGACCTGACGCTGGATGGCGCGACGCTTTCCATTCCGGCGTGGCGTTCGCAGCAGATCACTGTTGCTTTGCGGTCGGCGACGCAAGTGGCGCAAGCCATATCCGCACCGCAGGCGCCTTCCGAGCCGGAGCGGGAAGCGGCGCCGCCGCCCGCCGACCGTTCGGCTGGCAATGCCTTTCTCGTCAATCTCTCGGCCTATGAGCCGATCTACGCCGTCTACGGGCCTGGCACCAACAGTGAGGCAAGGATCCAGATCAGCTTCAAATACCAGCTGTTCGGATCGAGACGGGCTGATGGGCTGCCGGGGTCCTGGCGTGATGGGCTTCACTTCGCCTATAGCCAGCGTATGTTCTGGGATCTGGGCGGGAACTCCTCGCCGTTCCGCAATGTCGATTATCAGCCCGAACTCTTCTATCTGACCCCTTCCGCCACTTTGTCGAACGGCATCTCGGTGAGCGCGCAGGGCGGTATCCGGCATGAATCGAACGGGCGCGACGGCGCGGCGTCGCGCAGCATCAACAGCGTCTATGTCGCGCCGATGGCGGCGATCCCGCTCGGCGGAGACTATCGCCTCTCGGTCGCGCCACGTCTGGCGCTTTTCGTCGGCGACAAGTCGGACAATCCCGATATCCGCCGATACCGCGGCATCACCGGGCTTTTCGTGGAGATCGGGGAGGATGAAGGACTGCGCCTCTCCACCTCCACCCGGTTCAACTTTTCGAGCGGCAAGGGCGCGCTCAGCGCCGATCTCTCCTATCCGCTGCCTCGTCTGCTGGGGGGCGGTCCGGATCTGTATCTCTTCGGACAGAGCTTCATTGGCTATGGCGAGAACCTGCTCGACTATGATCGGCGCATGACGCGGTTCAGAATAGGCGTAGCGCTCGTGCGATAACGGAGATCGAGACCGGGATCGAGACGGCGATTCCGGACGAAACCTGCATCCCCCCACTCGACGACACTCTTCATAGGCCAAGCAGACAATAGCTGGCATATGAGTGCGGGTCCGGCAAGGGTCGGACCGGCGGGCCGCGTCGACTCTGCCGATCTGCGGCATTGAGTAGGAATGGAGAAAATCGGTCGTACCTCGCGTCGCTTCGGGGTCGGGATCGTCGGACGTTGGCTGGGCTGGACCTTAGCCGCCTCCCCTGCTTGCAGCTGGCCCCCGCGCCTGCCCGGCCATCTTCACGCGATTCCATCCTAGAATCTGAGAAATATATTGTTCAACATTATATTGTGTGCAATTTGATTGTGTGCACCCATCGAGTCGGATCCGTGGGAACGGATCCTGGCGCCTCGTGAGCGATAATCACGGGACGTGACTGCGATCGAACGAGAAGGAGATCATTCCATCCCCGGAGTTGCCCAGCTTCTGTGCCGCAGAGAACATCGGTCCCGACTGCGAGACGATCGTGATCGGCAATATCAGCGACGCCCGCGAATGCTTGACACGGACGAACGTGAAGTACCGCTTCGTCATAGGCATGGCCACGCTGTCTGGCACATCCGCGACTCGAAGATATTGAGGGCAGCGGCTCCGAGAACAATGGAACGCCGGGTGTGCATACCATTTCAACTGGAGGATTATCATGAGCACACTGTATACGACGAGAGTCAAAGCCGTGGGCGGCCGTGCGGGCACGGTTCGCAGCGATGACGGACTGCTCGAACTTTCCCTGGCCCTGCCGACGGGGCTGGGCGGCAAGGGCGGAGCCACCAATCCGGAGCAGCTGTTCGCGGCCGGCTATGCCGCCTGTTTCGAGAATGCGGCCATTCACGTCGCGCGAAGCAAGAAGCTCGCTATTGCCGATGATGATCTTGAAGTGGTCGCCACGGTCAGCCTTCTGCCCAACGGCAGCGGCGGTTTCAAATTGGCCGCCGCTCTCGACGTTTCGATCGCGGGCCTGGAGCAGGTCGCCGCCGAAGAGCTGATCGCAGCCGCGCATGCCGTCTGCCCTTACTCGAACGCAGTCCGGGGTAATGTGGACGTCGCGATTAGCGTGAGCACGCGCTGATGGTGAGGCGGGAAGCGGACGCTGACGAGATCTCGGCGGAAACGGCGATGACGGAGGACGATCCCCTGCGACTGGACCGTCAGGTCTGCTTCCCGCTTTATGCCGCCTCGAACCTTTTGACCCGGCTTTATTGTCCGGTTCTGTCAAAGATCGGTCTCACCTACCCCCAGTATCTTGTCATGCTGGTGCTCTGGGAGTCTGAGCCCCACACCATTGGCGAGCTCGGCGCCACGCTGCATCTGGACAGTGGAACGCTCACGCCGCTCCTGAAACGGATGGAGGCTGCCGGACTTCTCACGCGTCGACGGGATCTCGCCGACGAGCGCCGCGTGATCGTTGCGCTGACCGAGGCCGGGCGCCGCCTGCGGGTGCCGGCGAGTAGCGTGCCCGCGACGCTGGGCGAAGGCCTTGACCTTTCTCCAGAGGCGGTCGTCTCGTTGCGGGATGCGGTGCAGAATTTGGTGGCGGTGCTGACGAAACGACCGCGGCACAAAGGAACATAAGCCATGTTGACCGTCCATCATCTCGGTATATCTCCATCGGAGCGGCGGATTGTGGCGCGGGCTGCCCGCCGGACCGCTCAGCCTTGCCTCAACCCGCCGCGTTCCGCATCAGCTTGCCACTTGAGGCATTGATCAGTGCTATCTTGCTGTCTTCGTTTCAGCACAGCTGGCCTCCTCCAGTGCCCTCCACTTTGCGTAGTTGCTTTCATCCTGGGCCTGCAGATAGGCTGCGGCCGCCAACCCGGCCTGTAGGCACCGATCCGCCGCGCTGGCCCCTTCCGTGTTTATCTCATATTGGGTCACCGCCGCCGCGGCCGCCCTTCTGTTGGTGTCATTGCTGCGTGGATCCACCATCTTGTCACAGCTTGCGAGGCCGAGTGTGACCAGGACCAGCACGATCTTTTGCGACGTCACGATCACTTGCGCTGATCGCGCGTTTGCTTTTGGAGCCAGCGACCGCCCGCCCCCTATGTCGACAGCGGTCAATGGGACAGCATTGTGCATCTTACGGGATCCAGCAACAGATCGGCGGTCACGCCACCAAACGCCCATTCCCGGAGCCGGCCGTGCCCATATGCTCCGGCGACAACGACATCGGCGTGCTGAGCGCGAGCGACCGCCGCAAGGGCAGCCACATCATCGCCGGTCGACGGCGCCACCAGCGTCTCCGCCAGAATACCGTGTCTTTTGAGCCATGCGGCCACATCGGTCAGCCGCCGACCGGCCGCAGCTTCGTCCTCCTCCCTAGCGACCTCGACAACAGTCACATGGCCCGCCATCTCCAGTAGCGGCAATGCATCAAGTGCGGCACGCCGGGCTTCACGGCTGTCCTTCCAGGCCACCAGCACCTGCTCCGGTCGCAGCCCCTTAGCGTGCGTAGGAACGACAATTACCGGTCGCCCGGTCTGCATCACCAGATCGCCGATATTTGCGCGTCGTGTATCGGGAAGCAGTGAGCCGCCACGATCCGGTGCGGTCAGGATGACATCGACGCCGCGTGCCTCGCGTGCGAAATAGTCCGCAAGCGGCGTGGCCATCTCCACGCAGCGCCATTCAATATCCGCGACTCGACCGTCCAGCAGAGTTCGAAACTCTGCCTGGGCCTCCTTGGCTTCGCTTTCAATTTCGCCACGATCCAGTTCGATCGCTTCACCGGAAACATAAGCGCCAGCAAATGCCGTCGCCATCAACGGCTGGCACGCGGCAATTCCGATGACGCCAGCCTGCGATCGTTCGGCCAGGTCGGCAGCAACATTGAGCAGCGCGGCATTGGACCGCCCGAGCTCCAGATGCACCATCAAAGTTGCGTAACTCACTGGCGGGCCTCCTGCGATGTGTCGCTCTGCCAGGACGAATTCCCGGGGCATCGACAGAAGATATCCGTAGGCCATGCGACATGGCTTCCCTATCGGGTCATCTACTTACGGGCGCGACGATGAGCGCTCTCGTCGCGTGGATCGCTCAGCAGGTTTGGCGCCCGGACAGGCCTTGCAGTCCCGCTCGACGCCATCGGCAACAGGCTCTCGCGCCGGGGCGGAAATCGAGACGACGTCGAATGTTGCGTGTCCATTCGCCGGCGATGTGGATGGATATCTCTCGTCCATGCATGATGCGATCTCCAGACGCCGCCGGCCGATCCGGCAACGCCGTTCGCGCCCGCTCTGCTCTCTCACCCGCGCGCGAACGTCTATTGGTCGAGACTATCGCGCGATCGTTATGCTATGGCGAGGTCACCAAATGCGGGATGTGTCCAGCATTGGATTCCCTCATCGCGATATCTTCAGGTTCGTTCTTGCAGCGACCTGAGACGGTGAATAGCCAATAGGAATGATGCAGAATCGCAAGACGTTGACGCTCCGCCATCCGGGCGGCGAAAACGTGCCGGAAGATGAGGGGGAACGCGAAGTCGTGGCCTGGCTCCTGCACGGGCTCACCAACAAGGAAATCGGTCGGGAGCTGGGAATCAGCCACAGAACGGTGGAAATCCATCGCGCGAGGCTGATGCGGAAGCTCGCGGTGCCGAGCCTTCCCGCGTTGATCGACATTGCCCTAGCACAACGCGACAAGCTGCCCGATGTCGGAGCCGCGCAACCCTCGTAAACGTCCCGTGTCGGTCCTTGCACCAGCGGCAGAATGCTGACTCGACGTAGAAGCCCTCCTCCCACAGATGCAGCGATCGATCCAGCTGGTGCGGAGATTCACGTAGCGAAATCTACCCCGCCAGGCGGCAACTTCTCACGGAAGGAGGCTTGCCGTCATGGATAATCCCGACATTTCCAACCTGCTAGGCCGCTGCCGTTCACACCGGACACTGGCCCATATCACCACCTGTGCTGAAGCCCGCAGCATTCATCAGCAGTTCGTCAGCAGTTACCAACGCCGGTTGCTCGCCCTGCGGACGCACGCGCGCGTCGGCAACTCCGATGTATCAGGAGCGGCTGACCGCATGATGCTCGCCCCCCGATAGGCCAGTGCCGCCGTGCATGAGCGGTAACCATATACCTGTCCCCAACGACAAACTTCGATCGGAGAAAAGATGAGTGAACTTGGCCACGATCTGCACGCGCTGTTTCCCGCGCAGCGCGAGATCCTTCACGCGCTGAAGCTGGAGAGCGCGCATTACCGCGACCTGGCCGACCGCCATCATGAGTTGGCTCAGCAGATATACCGGATGGAGGCGGGACTTGACGCCGCTTCCGATGACCGACTCGAAGGCCTGAAAAAGCAGCGCCTGAGCCTGCTCGATGAGGTCGCAGCGATGATTGCGGAAAGGCAGGATGCGTGATGGATTTCGACCTTATGCGCCAGCGTCTCACCGATCGCCTCTCCGAACTGAACGCCCAGGTCGGGCGCATCGAGGAGGAGCAGGGCCAACCTCTCGACGCCGATTTCGAAGAGCAGGCGATAGCCCGCGAGGATGATGAAGCACTGGATGCCGTCGAGTGCTCGACGTTGGCCGAAATCGCCCTCACGCGACAGGCGCTCGCCAGGCTGGACTCTGGCGCCTATGGCCTGTGCACCACGTGCGGGGAGCCGATAGCGCCGGCACGGCTCGAGGCGCTGCCCGCCGCCGCACAGTGCATCCGATGTGCAAGCGCGGCGGCGCACGACAGGGCCTGACGGACCGCGTATGCGCCGCATCGAGGACACGAGCTTTGCCGTGCTCATCCTGGCCGTGTCGCTGGCCTTCGCGTGGATCGTGCAGCCGCTGTTCGGCGCCATTCTCTGGGGCGTCATCGCATCGATCTTCTTCGCGCCTCTCAACGATCGCCTGTTGCGTGGGATGCCGACGCGGAACAACCTTGCCGCTCTGCTGACGCTGCTCGTGATCATGGCGATGGTGATCCTCCCCGCCATCCTGCTTTCTGCGTTCCTGCTTCAGGAGGTGGCGGGCGTCTACGCGCGGATGCAAAGCGGCGAGGTTGATCCCGGCACCTACTTCCTCCGGTTCCAGGCACATCTGCCGCAATGGCTGAAGTCGCTGCTGACAGGGTTGGGCCTGACCGATTTCGAGGCCGTCCGGACCAAATTGACCGCCGGTATCGCCGCCAGCTTCCAGACCCTGACGGCGCGAGCGTTCAGCATCGGCCAGAGCGCCTTCGGCTTCGTCGTCGCTCTGGGCGTCATGCTCTACCTGACTTTCTTTCTTTTGCGCGACGGCAAGCAGGTGGCTGCCCGGGTGGAAACGGCCATTCCGCTCGATCCGGACCAACGCACAGCCCTGCTGGCGAAATTCGCCGCCGTCATTCGGGCGACGATCAAGGGCAGCCTCGTGGTTGCGGTCATCCAGGGCGCCATCGGCGGGATCGTCTTCTGGGCGCTGGGCATCCATAGTGCGTTGCTCTGGGGCGTGCTGATGGCGTTGTTGTCGCTGCTGCCGGCGATCGGGACAGGCATCGTCTGGGCACCGGTCGCCGTCTATCTGCTCGTGACCGGCGCGGTCTGGGAAGGCGTCATTCTGATCCTGTGCGGCCTGTTCGTGATCGGCCTCGTGGACAATCTCCTGCGCCCGGTCCTGGTGGGACGGGACGCGCGCATGCCCGATTATGTCGTGCTGATCTCCACCCTCGGCGGTCTGCAAGTACTCGGCTTCAACGGGCTCGTGATCGGTCCGGCGGCGGCGGCTTTGTTCATCGCTTCATGGGATATCTTCGCACACTCGCGGTTCCAGCCTGAACCGGGCGCGTCATAGGCACGTGTCACGTTCGCGCCTGCCGTACAAAGCTTGAATCCCACCGCAACTCGACCATCTTGCTCGCCTCGAGCAGAATCAGGAGCAGCGCTGCTGACCCGACGCTGATCGCGACGTCGGGACCATGGAGCGGACCGAATTTGAGCAGGCTCCGCAGCGAGGGAACAGTCATAATGATGGCCGCGACCGCAACCACCGCGCCCAGGACGTAGCGCAGGGCCGCATTGCCCCGGACCAGCGCGTGAAGGAGCGATGTGTCGAACGAGCGATTGACTAGGATCAGCACCAGGATCACGCCGATGAGCGAAAAGAAGGTCAACGCGCGCGCATCGGCTTCCGGCATGCCGGAATAGCTCGATGCCAGAAATATCCCGGCGAGCAGCACAAAGCCCAGCCCGCCCTGGAACACGCTCCAGCCGATCATGCGCAGCGAGAAGAGCCGCTCTTCGGGATGGCGCGGCTTGCGCTCCATCAGATCCTGCTCCTCGCGCTCGGCCTCGAAGACGAGCGCGCAGACAGGATCGATGATCATCTCGAGCAACGCGATATGGATCGGGCCGAACAGGATGGGCAGGCCGAAGGCAAGCGGCAGCAGCGCGAGGCCTGCGATCGGCACGTGGACGGCAAAGATGAAGGCCATCGCCTTGCGGATATTGTCGTAGATGCGCCTCCCGAGCCGCACCGCCTTCACGATCGACCCGAAATCATCGTCGAGCAGGACGATCGCCGCGGCTTCCCGGGCGACATCGGTGCCGCGCTTACCCATGGCGATGCCGATATGCGCGGCCTTGAGCGACGGGGCGTCGTTGACCCCGTCTCCGGTCATGGCGACGATTTCGCCATCCGCCTTGTATGCCGCCACAATCCGCAGCTTCTGCTCCGGCATGATCCGCGCGAAGACTGTCACCGTCTTCAGCCGTTCTGCAAGCGCCGCGTCGTCCAGGGCAGCGAGTTCGGTCCCGGTCAGCACGTCGCCATCCATGATTCCGGCCTGCGTCGCTATCGCACGCGCGGTGGCAGCGTAGTCGCCCGTGATCATCACGACCCTGATCCCGGCGCTACGGCATTCGGCCACGGCGGCCGGCACACTGGCGCGCAGGGGATCGGCGAGGCCGATCAGACCGATCAGGGCAAAATCATGCTCCTGCTGGGATTCCGGCAAGCTGTCGCCCGCGCCAGTCGATGCCGTTGCGACACCCAGCACGCGCATGCCCCTTAGAGCCATGGTATCGACGGCAACCTTCAGGCGCGCGCGCTCATCCGGCGACAGATGACAGAGCGCAGCGATGGCCTCCGGCGCCCCCTTGGCCGCCACCGTGCAGGCCGCCTCGGGGTCGGGCGCTTGCCAGACGTTCGACATCGCCAGCAATTCAGGCCGCAATCCATAGCTGTGGGCCAAACTGAGCTTGGCACGGCGTTCTGCAAGGTCCGGGATGCCCGCGCCTGCCTGGTGAAAGGCGACCTCCATCGGATCGACCGGCACCGGGGCGCTGGCCAGGATACTGGTATCCAGGAGTTCGTGAAACCCGGTCGAAGGCTCGGTCACGCCGTCGACCGTCGCCGTCTCGCCCGACGCCAGCCACAGCTCCGTCACAGCCATCCGGTTCTCGGTGAGAGTTCCGGTCTTGTCGGTGCATAATATTGTCGCGGAACCGAGCGTCTCAATGGCGGCCGCCCGGCGCGTGAGGACGCCGGCCTGGGCAATGCGCCACGCCCCCATCGCGAGGAAGATCGTGAGCACCACCGGGAATTCCTCCGGCAACATGGACATGCCAATCGCGATTCCCGCGAGCATAGCGTCGATCCATCCTCCGCGCAGGAACCCGAAGAGCAAGACGACAAGGAGGGCGACGAGGCCGCCTCCGATCGCGCAAAGCCGTACGATCCGGGCGGTTTCCCGGCGCAGGCGCGGCGGCTCGGCATCGAGAGTCGAGAGCGACTGCCCGATCTTGCCGATCTCGCTGCGCGGGCCGGTCGCGATCGCCAGCGCCAGCCCCGAGCCTCGGGTGACAAGCGAACCCGAATAGACAAGCGGCTGGTCCTCCCCGCCCGGTCGTCGCCGCAACGATTCTTCGCCCTGAAGCACCGCCTGCTTGCGGACTGGTACAGACTCGCCGGTAAGCAGCGATTCGTCGGCCTGAAGATCGTCCGCCGAGACCAGCATCGCATCGGCGGCGACCCTGTCGCCTTGCTCAAGGACGAGCAGATCGCCTTCGACCACCTCGCGCCCGGCAATGCGGATGCGGCTCCCGTCGCGGATCACCAGCGCACGCGGCGCCGACAGGTCGCGCAGCGCCTCCAGGACATGCTCGGTGCGGCTTTCCTGGATCACCGTGAGGCCGATCGAAAAGGTCGCGAAGCCGAGGAGGATGAGCGCTTCGCCAAGGTCACCCAGCAGCATATAGGCGACGCCGCCCGCAAGCAGCAGCGCCAGCATCGGTTCCCGGACCACTTCAGCGAGAATATGCGGCACCGTGCGTCGCCCTGTTCTAGGCAGTTCGTTCGGTCCCTGGGCATCAAGGCGTCGCCGGGCCTCCGTCGCGGTCAGCCCGGACCGGGATGGCACGGTAGGTCGCTGGTCAGTGGCGATCGGCATCCATTCTCTTCCTGTTCGAAGTGAGCGACGTGCTGCGTCGCCGGCGTGCTTCAGATCATTCTGGCGCAAGCCGACTACCGACACATTACGGGTACTTACGGATTCCCCTGATCGGCGTTCCTGTTGTCCTGTTATGACAGCCAAGATTGGCGCCCTGAGCCTTGGCCGCTGCCCGCAGCCAACAGATATTCGCATTTGGGTTGGGTCATGCGGTCGGATCAAGGCCATACGACCTTGCATTCAGAACCGAGGACATAAGTGACGGCGTTTGAGATGGATTTTGCGATAGCCGGAGGCGTTGCTACCATAGCCGGCATCGCGCTGGCGCTGGCCCTCGGCCTTCTCATCGGCGTCCAGCGTGGCTGGACCTTGCGCCATGAACCGGCTGGCTCCCGCTTCGCGGGCATCCGGACCTTTGGACTGCTGGGGCTGGCCGGCGGCGTCGCGGGCGCCCTTCGGTCGATCGAGTCCTGCGTGGCGATCATCCTGATCGCGTCGGCGGCCATGCTGGTCCTGATGGGATATGCGCAGGCGGCATGGCGGGGCGGACCGGTCAGCGGAACGGCAAGCCTTGCCGGGCTGCTGACGCTCGGCTGCGGGTTCCTCGCGACAAGCCAGCAGGAACGCCTCGCCACGATCATTGCTGTTGTGATGACGCTGGTGCTTGCGCTCCGCTCGCAGCTTCACGGCTGGATCGGGCGGTTGAGCGAGGTCGAGGTAAGCGCCATCGCCCGATTCGCACTGATCTCGCTCGCCATCCTGCCACTCCTCCCCGATCGCCCTTACGGTCCCTACGATGCCTGGAATCCGCGACAACTGTGGATGGTGGTCGTCCTGGTCTCGGGCTTTTCCTTCGCCGGCTATATGGCCAGCAAGCGCCTGGGCGCATCGCGCGGGACGCTCGCGACGGCCGCTGCCGGCGCCATGGTTTCATCCACGGCGGTCACCGCCGCCTTGGCGACCCGGCTGCGCGACGATGCGGAAAATGGGCCCATTCTGATTGCAGGGATCACCACCGCCTCCGTGGTCATGCTGGTGCGCGTGCTGGTGCTAGTGGGCGTGCTGGCGCCATTTGCGCTGCCGGCGCTTGCGCTGCTGGTCGCGCCGGCGGCGGTGGTCAGTGCCCTCGCCACGGCTTGGCAGCTCCGGGCAGCGGCGCTGTTGCCCTCATCGTCCAGCCGGGAAGTTCCTGTTCGCAACCCGTTCAACCTCGCGCCGGCGCTCGGCCTCATGGCGCTGGTGATGGTTCTGTCGCTGGCCTCGCGTTGGGTGCTCGGTCGGTTTGGCGATGCCGGCCTTGCCACGGTTCTGGCCCTGTCGGGGATGGTGGATGTCGATTCCGCTATCATCACGATGGGCGGGTTGCCAAAGGGCGTGCTGGACGGACGAACGGCGGGCCTTGTTCTGGCCGCCCCGGTCATGCTCAACACCCTCGTCAAGGCCGGGGCCACGATCAGCCTGGCCGGGAGGCATCGGGGCAGATCTGCCGCCCTGGCCCTGATCGCGAGCGTCGCAGCGAGCCTACTGATGCTACCCGTCCTCTTGCACTGACCGATCGGGGGCGTCCGGCCACCCCGAATTCCCAGTCAGGACGTCGCAAAGGGCCGTTGCACCGACCCCAGCATTGGAGAGGTGATCTGAGCATTCGTCAGCGATGCTGGCGCCTGACGGGACAGGTCCGCCAACGAATAATCGTCAAGGACGGCAAGAAATGCGCCCAGGGCTTCGCCGAGCGCGCCCTGCAGGCCGCAGCGATGCGTGATGACGCACGAAGCACAATCGACAAGGTCGAAGTCCCCTTCCATCTCCCGTACGACAGCGCCGATATTGATGGCGTCGGGCGGCCGGCAAAGGCGCATGCCGCCGTGGCAGCCGCGCACGCTCTGGACATAGCCCGCCTTGCCCAACTCGTGGACGACCTTCATCAGATGGTTCTTGGAAATCGCATGCGCGGTGGCGATCTCGGCGATCGCGCAAACACGTTCGGGACGCTCGGCGAGATACAGCAGCATCCGGAGCGCATAGTCGGTGTAACGGGTCAATCGCATGCCGCCAGATATGGGAGAAAGCCGGTCCAAGCACTATAAGTATATATCCCAAATGCATGTTTCTCTGTGCCCCGATAGATGCATCTCCAATACATGATTGGAGGACGAGACGGTGGCGCAGCGTACCGATATCGACGAAATGGGGCTGCGGCAGTTGGTCGACGCTTTCTATGCCCGGGTGCGGGCCGATAAGCTGATCGGCCCACTCTTCAACGGCGCGATCGACGACTGGCCAGGCCATCTGACCAGGCTTGCCGACTTCTGGTCCTCGGTCATGCTCGGTAGCGGACGCTATAAGGGGCAGCCGGTGCCGGCGCACGCACGCTATCGCGCGCAGATCACGCCGGCCATGTTCGACCGTTGGCTCGCCTTGTGGGCGGAAACCACGAACGCGCTGATGACGCCCGAAGCGGCGCATATGTTGCAAGGCAAGGCCGCCCGCATTGCCGAAAGCTTGAGCCTCGCCCTGTTCTTCAAGCCATCGCCTTCCCCGACCGGCCGCAGGCCGGCCCGATCTCCAGGAGTATCGTCATGTCCGTGCTTCCCGTGGAGACGCAGCCCGCCCCCTATCCTGCGCATGCCAAAGACATACGCCTCGCGGCCTGATTTCCCGGTTCGACCGCAGCGAGGGGCATGCGGCCGATCCCACCACAACGCCCCAATCTGGAGAATATCTGATGGCACGCACGATGTCGGTTGAAACGATGGCTATCGTCAAATCCACCGCACCCGCGCTTCAGCAGCACGGCTTGGCGATCACGACACGAATGTATGAACGCCTGTTTGTTGATCCCGAGATAAGGGCATTGTTCAATCAGGCCGCGCAACGGTCGGGCGAGCAGCCGAAACGCCTAGCCGACGCCATCCTCGCTTTTGCCAAGAATGTCGACAAGCTCGACGTCCTGACTTCCGCGATCGAGCGCATCGCGAGTCGGCATGTCGAGACGCATATCAAGCCCGCGCATTACCCGGCCGTCGCCAATGCCTTGCTGCCAGCGATCAAGGACGTGCTGGGCGATGCCGTCGACGAACAGGTGCTCGCGGCTTGGGGCGAAGCCTACTGGTTTCTCGCCGACGTGCTGATCGCGCGCGAGGCGGCACTCTACGCCAACGCGGCCTGATCCGATGCAACTGGCTCCCGCAGCCCTCAATTTGCCCGATGGTCTTGCCCCCTATCGACGGACCGCCGATTTCGCGTCGGAGACGATCCCTGCGGCCCTGCTGCGGGACCACAGCACCAAGCCTGGGGTGTGGGGATTGATCCATGTAGCCGAAGGCGCGCTGCGCTACAGCGTGACCGATCCGCGCCGGCAGCCGGGCGAGCGGCTCCTGTCGCCCGGCGGGCCGCCCGGCATCGTCGAGCCGACAATCCTTCACCATGTCGCCCCGATCGGCCCGGTTCGTTTCCACGTTGAATTCTGGCGCGCGGCGGACGCGTCGTGATTGACGATCTCGCCCTCGCGCGAACTCTGCATGTGGCAGCTGTCGTCCTGTGGATTGGTGGCGTCGCCTTCGTCACGACGGTGCTCATGCCGGCCATCCGGCGACGGCATCCGCCGGGCGAACGACTGGCGACATTCCATGCCTTCGAGGGCCGTTTCGCGGCGCAGGCGCGACTATGGGTGCTGCTCGCCGGGTTAAGTGGCGGCTGGATGGTCTGGCGCGGCTGGATGCTCGAACGGTTCGTTGACGTGCATTTCTGGTGGATGCATGCGATGCTGCTGCTCTGGATCGGATTTGCCGCCATGCTCTTTGTAGCCGAGCCGTTGGTCGCTCACCGGCGCCTAGCGGATCTGGTGACGCTGGCGACCGTCTTCGATCGCATGCAACGGATGCATAATGCTGTGCTGGTCCTGTCACTCCTGACGGTCATGGCTGCCGTCGCGGGAAGCCATGGCCTCATCTGAGCAACGCTGAACTCGCAAACTATCGGAGGCCGTCGGCCGGCCGGCAGCCAGTCCTCAGGGGGGTATATGCCACCGACAATGCCATCATCCATTTGGTTTGCCGCGACGCGAAGCCGCTTTGCCGCCACAGGTTGCTGAGCGAACAGCCATCCAGCGATCGCTGCAGTCACCATGTGACTGCCTCGCATCAGTATAGTCCCGCATATTCTGAGCCGTGGGTCGCAAATAGAGTCCCTCCATCAATATGGAGGCGACGATGAAGAACATTCTTTTGCTGGTTCACGCCGACGATGGGCAGGAAGCCAGGCTGCAGACAGCGCTAGACCTGACACGTGCCCTTGATGGGCATCTGACCTGTATCGACGTCACGCAATCGCCGGTGGTCGCGGGCGACCTCTATGCCGGCTTTGGTGAAGCCGTGATGCTGACCGATGAGCGGGAGAACGAGGCAAAGAACAGGGCTGCGCTGACGGAGCGCCTCTCGCATGAAGACGTTCGCTGGGACTGGACCGACGCGACTGGCGATATCGCCAGCTGTGTCCTCGAGGCGGCGACGTTCGCGGATCTGATCGTGCTCAATCGGACGCTCGACGCCTATCCCCTTCCTGATATGCGCACGATCGCCAGCCGGATTCTGATGCACGCGCGCAAGCCCATCGTTGCTGTTCCCGAAAACCTGGAACGGTTCAACGCGGCCGGTCGCGCGCTCATCGCCTGGGATGGCCAGGCGTCCGCGGCAGACACGATGCGCGCCTGCGTGCCCCTTCTTCAACTCGCATCCGACGTCCATATCTTCATGGCTCGCGACGGCGCCGAGAAGACCGAACCGACCGAAGCCGCCGAATATCTGTCACGCCATGGCGTGCACGCGAGCGTGAAGATCGTCGACGATGGCCTTCACGCGCCGGATGCGCTGATCGCCGACGAAGCGGCTCTTTGGCACGCCGATTATGTGCTGATGGGCGCTTATAGCCACGGTCGCCTGCTGGAAGCGTTTGGCGGTGTCACCAAACGGATGCTCACCAAGAGCAAGCTGCCGCTGGTGCTCGGGCACTGAAGGGGCCGTGCGCGTAAGTGCGACGCTCGACGGCTGTCATACAGAGGTTCGCGCCGCCGTGGCCATGGAAGCAGTCACAAATTACACGATGACTCCTTGAAGAGCATATCAGCCCCACAGTGACTAATTTGACCACGATCAAAGAGAGAAGCGCTACCCTCGCCTAACACCATACCGGACGCGGGCTATCTCCTCCCCGCCCGCGAACGGAACTCGCCCCCTCCGGGCAACCGGGTGGGGCGTCCTTTCGTACGTATCGCGGAAACGAATCTCAAACCTCCGCATCCCCTTGAAGTACTCCTGAGAGCTGAAATCGCCGGCGAGAGGCCAGTTTTGTTCAAATGCGCCTATTTTGCCGTAATCGGCATTTCAGTGCCCTACCCATTGCGGGGGCAAGCATAGCAAGTCATGCACCAAAAGATCGAGACGAGGCGATCAACCCGCTCATCGGGCGCCAACTCTTGGTAACTTCTTGGGATTGCGTACAATGTCCGAACATAAGTATCTCACTACGGAGGAAGTGTCGGAGCGCTACCGAGGCATTGTCACAATCGGCACGCTAGAAAATTGGCGGGCGATGCGAATCGGCCCTCCATTCGTCAAGATCGGCAAGGCCGTTCTGTATCCGGTGGAGGAACTGGATGCGTGGGATCGACAGAACATGGTGGCCTGTCAGACTTCCAAGGTGATCGGTCGAACGAGGATCACCGGCAACTGACTTCCCGCATTAGGCATTGCCTCACCTGCACACTTGGATGCCGCACGGACTGTTCGCGCCCGATGCTCTGCGCTATGACCGTCCAGGATGCTTTTGCTGATGCTCGCCCAGGTTGTCGCCGCAGGCACGACCTTCACATGCACCCCAACACGAGTTTGGGATGGCGATGGGCCGATCTGGTGCGCTGAGGGTCCACGTATCCGTCTTGCCGGCATAGCTGCGCGCGAGATCGACGAAACCTGCAAGCCGGGCCACCCCTGTCCCGCCGCGAGTGGGAAGGAAGCCAGAGATCAGCTCGTCCACCTGCTCGGCGGACCGCAGGGCAAGACTCGCACCGGCCATACCCTCGTGAGCGGACCACCGCTCCAATGCCGTTCGCAGGGTTCCGCCAAGGGGAGCCGGACGGCCGCTTGGTGTTCGGCCCCAGGGGTCGGAGATTTGAGCTGCGCCATGGTGCGATTCGGTCGAGCGTTGGCCTGGCAACACTATGGCGGCGACAGGACGTGCGATCATGCCTCTCGGTAGCCACCATCAGGAGGCCGGACTTCTATTGCGAGGTCCGCGCGGACTTGTCCTCAAGTTGGACGATGGCGGCGAATGGCGTCTCGACGCTCCACGGAGCGCGGAGCACCATATCGGGCAGCGGGTCCATATCGAGGGCACCCGCGATGGCTTCGACCTTCTGGCTGTGGAGAGGATCGCTCCCTATGGAAGCGAACTCCACGATCAGCGGGAGGGGTTCCTGAAAAGGTTTGCCCGAATGATTCGGGGGCGGTAGTTGTAAAAGCATGTGGATGCCTCGAAATGCATTCAAATTCGCGTAAGGAAAGCCCATCGCTGGCCCGGAGCCGCTCCTAATTGCAGCCCCCACGGCTCAATTATCCGACATATTCATAAGTAATATCAAATGCTTATTTCTTAGCCGTAGCATGCTTCACAATCACCCCGCCGGAACCGCTGAGCCTTCACGGGCCGACCGGAATTTAACGCAACGGATGATGGCCGCCGCGCAACCGCTCGCCGTCACAGTCCATGACCATCTGGTGATCTGCCGAGATGGATATGTGAGTTTTCGAAAAGCTGGTCTGATGTAGGTCCCGGCGTCCTGGCTGGGTATCGCCCAGCCCCACGCGGCACCATCGGTACGCACCGGCCATTCGTCATGAAATGGGAAATCAGCTTCCACGGGAAGGGAGTGCGCAAATGACGCAGATGATGCCAATAAACCGCAGGACGGCGATGTGCCGCAGGCTTATCGATATGCGCCACGCGGTCGGCGACGCGCTCGGCTATGAATTTTGTCCCAGCCCGATCTGGGACATGCTCCTCGATCTGTATCTCGCGCGGCACGAAAATCGAGGGGTCTATCTTTGGTCCCTGTATATGGTTGCGCATGTTTCACCGTCGACTATAGCGCGACGATCTGGGTGAGAGGTCAGCGACTATCAGGATGAGAACAGATTGTCGCGGCGGGTTCATGGTGCCGGGTTAGA
>NZ_JAINEZ010000030.1:0-55425 GCF_019873065.1 Sphingobium sp. PNB | reverse complement strand
ACTACCGGGATAACCGCCGACACTCACGAAAAGGGGGTCAATGTTGGGCGCCGATAAGGGGTCAACTTTGCGCGCCGGTTGACATGTTCTATCCCCGAAGGCATGAAGGGATGCCTTCTGCAAGGGATGAGGGGTGTAACATGCAGCTTCGTGCTATTCTGCTTGGCTCGGCGAGCTGGAGCGCGGCTTTCCTGATCGCAACCGGCGCGGCCTGTGCGCAGACGAATGCGGACGCAGCCTCCCCGGCTGCCGCAACGGCGCCGCAGGGCAGCGACACGGCGTCGGACAGAGGAGAGCCGGTCATCATTGTGACAGGTTCCCGCATTGCGCGGCCGACACTGGATTCGCCGATCCCCGTAACATCGCTGTCGATTGCGGACCTTACCCGGAGCGGCGGCACCGTCATCGGCGATGTGCTGAATGATCTGCCCTCGCTGCGGTCCTCCTACAGTCAGGCGAACTCCACCCAATATATCGGCACGTCCGGCCTCAACCTGCTCGATTTGCGTGGCCTGGGCGTCACGCGCTCGCTGGTTCTGGTGAACGGCCGTCGCCATGTCACCTCGTCCGAAGGCGATTTTCTCGTCGATACGAACACCATTCCCACCGACCTCATCGAGCGCGTCGACATCGTGACCGGCGGCAGTTCGGCCGTCTATGGCTCCGATGCCATGGCCGGCGCGGTCAATTTCGTGCTGAAGCGCGATTTCGATGGCCTTTCGCTTGACGGCAAGGCCGGTATCTCCAGCTATGGCGACCGGGGAACCTATCGGCTGTCGGGCACCTTCGGCCGGAATTTCGCCGACGGACGGGGCAATGTTGCGCTGAGCCTGGAATATAATCGCGCGAATTTGCTGACCTATACCGACCGGCCCGCCCTGACTGGCGCTTTTTCCGGACGGCGGCAATTCCAACTGGTCGACAATCCGTCTCTGGACAATGACATTCCCGACAGAAGCTTCCTGACCGGGGTGCACAGCTTCGGTTATGACAATGGCGGCAATTTCATCGCCTATAATGGCGGCAGCCCCCTGTCCTGCGGCACTGGCGCTGCGGGGGCCTGCCGCGCAAATGGCTTCCCGCGCGTTTTCGGCTTCAACCCCGACGGATCGCTTTACGAATATGCCTATGGCAATGATTTCCGCCCTGCCGGATCCGGGAATAATCAGAATGGCAACGGCGCGACGCTGAACGATCGCGGCACGCTCAATCCCTCGCTCAAGCGCTTCGTGGCGAATTTCCTTGCCCATTATGACGTGTCGGATGCATTTCGCCCCTTTATCGAGGCCAAGTTCGTCCGGGTGAAGAGCTTTAACCAGGGCAGCCCGACATTCGGACAAGGCGGGGAACAAGGCACGGTCGCGTCGGAGGATGAGGACGGCAATCCGATCCGCGTGGCGGCGACGCCCGACACCTATCTGGGATCGGGCGTTCCGATCTTCTTCGACAATGCCTATTTGCAGCCGGGCGCGGCAGCCACCATTCGCTCGCTGCTGCCGGCGGGCGCGGAATTCTTCCGGCTCAACCGCAATAATAACGATCTTGGCACCCGCGACGAATATGACCGCCGCGACACCTATCGCATCGTCGTGGGCGCCGAAGGAACGTTCAACGACGACTGGCGCTATGATTTTTCCGTCAACTACGGGAAGTTCAAGAGCCGCTCCCTGTTCTTCAACAACCGTATCGAATCCCGCTTTCAGAATGCGGCCGACGCCGTTTTCAACGCTGCGGGCAATATCGTCTGCCGCATCAATCAGGTGACCGTCACAGACCCGGCCTGCGCACCGCTCAACCTCTTCGGGGACGGTGCGCCCAGCCAGGCGGCGCTCGATTATATCAACACCACATCCCATCGCCGGGGTAGCGCCAGTCAATTCGACATCAACGCCAATCTGGTGGGCGACAGCTCGCAATGGTTCGAGCTGCCGGGCGGTCCCGTCGCCTTTGCGATTGGCGCCGAATATCGTCGGGAAAAGGCGTTTTACGCCTATGACGATACGGTGAAGAGCGGCGATACTTTCCTGAACGCCATTCCCGACTTCAATCCGCCATCCTTCGCCGTGAAGGAAGCCTATGGCGAACTGGACGTTCCCCTTCTGAAGGACATGCCGTTCGCGCGGGAACTCAGCGTCAATGGCGCGGTTCGCGTCGCGGACTATAAGGGCGCAACCGGCACCGTCTGGGCCTATAATGGCGGTGCGATCTACGCGCCGGTTTCCGACATCAAGTTCCGGGTCAATTACTCCCGGTCGGTGCGGGCTCCGACACTGAGCGACCTTTATTCCTCGCCGTCACAGAATTTCGATCTTCTGGACGATCCCTGCGACGTCAATTTCATCGACAAGGGCAAGTCGACCCGCGCGGCCAATTGCGCCGCCGCCGGCGTTCCCGCGGGCTTCGTCAACAGCGTGGCGCGGGCCGGAAGCACGGAGTTTCTGTCGGGCGGAAATCCCAATCTGACCGCCGAAAAGTCGCGCAGCTGGACCTATGGGTTCATCCTGCAACCGCGCATGATCCCGGACCTGTCGATCACGGTCGACTATTACGACATCAAGATCAGCAAGGTCATCAGTGCCGTGGATGCGCAGACCATTCTCGACGCCTGCTATGATGGAGCAAATCTGAACAACCAGTTCTGTCAGCTCATCTATCCCCGTCAGGCCAATGGACTGTTCGCCAGACCGGCCCTGTTGCAGAGCACGGTGAACTTCGCCGCCCTGGTGGCGAAAGGCATCGACATGGATGTCGCCTATAATCATCGTTTCGACCCCGACAACAGGATCGCGGTCCGGGTCGTCGGCACCTGGGTGCGGACCCGCACGGACTATCCCTATCTCGACAATCCCAGCCAGCCCGAACGGGTGAAGGGAGAGCTGGGCGATCCGATCTGGAACGTCAATGCGTCCATCGACTATACGCACCGCAACCTCACCCTGGGGTATCAAATCCGCTATATCGGCCGCCAATCGATCACGGATTGGGAGGCTCAGCA
This sequence comes from Sphingobium sp. PNB, assembly GCF_019873065.1. Lineage (NCBI taxonomy): Bacteria > Pseudomonadati > Pseudomonadota > Alphaproteobacteria > Sphingomonadales > Sphingobiaceae > Sphingobium > Sphingobium sp. PNB. The sequence continues at coordinate 52,430 of NZ_JAINEZ010000030.1, read as the reverse complement.
CGACACTTATGGTGTGCCTGCGCTCGATCCCAACTATGCCGACACCGTCTATTATCCGCGCGTTTTCTACCATTCGATCCGTGCGTCGCTGGACGTCGACAAGCGGTTCACCCTTTATGGCGGGGTCGACAATCTCACCAACCGTAAACCGCCCTACGGATTGTTCGGCAATGGCAGCAATGGTGATGGCGACGCCATTTACGACAATATCGGCCGCTTCATGTATATGGGCGTGTCTGTCAAACTTTGATTTGCAAAGCGGGGATGGGAAAGGGCGGGCGGGTTTGCGTGCCCTTTCTCAACAACATGTGACTTACCGATACAGGTCGAAAATGACGTTTGGGCAGCTTAACCCTCGGTAATGACTCAAGCGTCGAATTCCGGTTTTCGAAAGCGGACAGGGATGCCCGCCATATCAGTTCGACCTCGCCCGTCGGTCCAGAATCTGCTTGAGAGGATTGGGTTTGCCCGGCGCCACACGCCGAAGGGTATTCGTATCGTGATGGTCGAACGGGTCGGGCCTGCCGTGGACGGCAAGAGTGGTGTGAATATCATAGCTCCAGCTATCGTCGCCGTCGAAGCGGATGTCGATCCGGTATGCATCCGTTCGAAAACCATATTCCAGGAAAGCGGTCGAGCATATCCCATATTGCGTCTGACCGCGTGCCGCGACCAGCGACAAATTGTCGTCGCCGACCTTGGCGTGGCCCGCGGCCAGCGCCACCTGCCCACGTGGAATAGCCAATGTCTGCAGGATCAGCCCGGTCGCCGGTTCCCATAGCCAGTAACCGACCTGATCGTGGAAGGTGATGTCCTCTTCCTCGGTCGTGATATGGGTGTGATAGCGCAGGCCGTAGAAAAGCTGCGGCCCGTTGGTTTGAGGATCGATGGCATCGAACGAAACGCGCTCAACGAACACGCGCCGCTCGGGAGCGTCTGCCTTGGGATTGATATCAACACCCTTATGGGCCTCCCAGCGACCGGCCAGCCTCGCCAGCGGTCCCAGATTGGCGAGCGTGTCGGGGTCGACACCCGTTGGCTCGGTAAAAATATCCTGAGGAAACGGATTCATGGCCTTTCCCTGCGAAACGAGTGGAACCCGCAACATAGAACCTGATCCTGGTCGACCCAAGGACTCAATTCCTTGCCTGGCTCATAGGCTTAGGGCAAAAAATATGCCGCTGATCGCGTGCGTGAACGTGGACAGCGCGGGAAGGAATATCGGTGCGCCCGTTGCACGCATTGCCGGGATGGGAGAAGAGGCGGGCGATACGGACGGAAACCCTCGTCACGATTCGCGGCATGATCCAGTGCTGGGTTCGTCCCTGAACCGCTTGAGGAAAGAGATATGAGCAAGGACATCATCATCGCTGGCTATGCCCGGACGCCCATGGGCGGCTTTCAGGGCGCACTTTCCAGCGTTTCGGCACCGGAACTGGGCGCCGTTGCGGTGAAGGCGGCGGTCGAGCGCTCCGGCGCCGCGCCGGAGGCCATCGACCGCATCTATATGGGCTGCGTCCTGCCCGCCGCCCTCGGCCAGGCGCCCGCGCGGCAGGCGGCGCTTGGCGCGGGCCTGCCCCAGTCGGTGGAGGCGACGACGGTCAACAAGATGTGCGGTTCGGGCATGCAGGCGGCAATCATGGCGGCCGAAGCGCTGAGCGCCGGGGCCGTGGACATCGTCGTCGCCGGCGGCATGGAGAGCATGACCAATGCGCCCTATGCCCTGCCCAAGCACCGTTCCGGCGCGCGCATCGGCCACGACCGGGTCATCGACACGATGATGATGGACGGGCTGGAGGACGCCTATGATCGCGGCAAGCCCATGGGAGCCTTTGCCGAGGACACGGCCCGCGATTATCAGTTCACCCGCGCGGAAATGGATGCCTATGCGGTCGAAAGCCTCGCCCGCGCCAATGCGGCGATCGACAGCGGCGCCTTCGCTGCGGAGGTGGTGCCTGTCACCGTCAGGACGCGCGGCGGCGAGGTCCAGGTCGACAAGGACGAACAGCCCGGCAATGCGAAGCCGGAGAAGATACCCTCGCTGAAGCCCGCCTTCGCCAAAGACGGTGCGATCACGGCGGCGTCCTCCGCCTCCATTTCGGACGGCGCAGCCGCGCTGGTGCTGACCCGTGCGGATGTCGCTGAGAAGCTTGGCCTTGCCAGGGAGGCGCGCATCGTCGCCACCGCATCCCATGCCCATGCTCCCGCGCTGTTCACGACTGCCCCGGTCTTCGCAATCCGCAAGGTGCTGGAGAAGGCGGGCTGGTCCGCCGGGGACGTCGATCTCTACGAAGTGAACGAGGCGTTTGCCGCCGTCGCCATGATCGCGATGCGCGACCTCGACATTCCGCATGACAGGATCAACGTCAATGGCGGTGCTACCGCATTGGGTCATCCCATCGGCGCCAGCGGCGCGCGCATCATCGCCACGCTGGTGGCGGCATTGAAGGCCCGCGGCCTCAAAAAAGGCGTCGCGGCGCTCTGCATCGGCGGCGGCGAAGCGACCGCCGTGGCTCTCGAAATCCTCTAAGACGGATAGAGATAACAATTTGGACCGGCGCCGTCCTTCCGGATGGCGCCATCCTTTAATCCATGTCTCTCAGATTATGGATTATAGCGCGGCGCGGCTCATCGCGATGGAACGTCCTGCACGCGGCTGAAGTTTTCCCTTCAGTCGATGACCGGAGCCATGGAGCCAGCCGATGCTCGAACATATTCCCGCCTGGATGGGCAGGATCTTCACCAATGTCCGCGCCGGCCATGAAAGGCTGGCCATCGTCAGGGCCGGGCTGCAGGGAACGGCGCCCATGATCCCCCTGTCCAGCCCGGCTTTCGCTGCCGGCGGCCGGCTGCCGATCCGCTTCACGGCGGATGGCGAAGGGGTATCCCCGCCGCTTGTCTGGGGTGAGGTGCCGGCAGGCACGGCCAGCATCGCGCTGATCGTCGAGGACCCCGACGCGCCCACACCCAATCCGCTGGTCCATGGTCTGCTCTGGGACCTGCCCGGCGATCTCCGCCAGGTGGACGAGGGGGAGATTGCGGAGGGCAAGGAGGCCACCGTCGGTTCCGTTGGCCGAAACAGCTATCTTGCCCAGGCCTGGCTTCCGCCGGACCCGCCGACGGGCCATGGCGAGCATGATTATATTTTCCAGCTCTTCGCCCTGGCGCAGGCCATTGATCTGGGGCCGGGGCCCGGCCGGTCCGACATCGTCAAGGCGATGGACGGCCAAGTGCTGGGGGTGGGCGTGCTGGTCGGCACCTATTCCCGCGGCGATCCGGCGCCCGTCGGACATGTCGGCCCCGGCCTGGCGCGCGGTTAGCCCGGGAACAAGGCAGGCGCCTCGTCCGCCTGAACCGGCCGGCACCGATCCTTGGAACGTCTCCGCCCTCAAACCGTTCGGGACATGAAACAGAAACAAATCAGCCTCGCCCGACCGGCGTCCAACCCAGGTTAGTTCGCGCTGCGTAATAAACCGATAGAGAAGCGACAGGAGGGTCGTGCCATGGGCGATGAAGACGACACCGTTCATTATGACGGCACGGAAGGCGGCTGGGGCTCGATCAAGGGCATGGCCGAGATCGCCTGGCGCGAGAAGCCGACGCCGGCCGTCCTCAACACGCTGCGCCGGCAAAACAAGGTCAAGGGGTTCATGTGCGTGTCCTGCGCCTGGACAAAGCCCGCCCATCCGCATGCCGCCGAATTTTGCGAGAATGGGGCCAAGGCCACGTTATGGGAACTGACCAGCCGCCGCTGCACGCCCGAAGTGCTGGCCAGACACAAGGTCGGCGAGCTCAGGACATGGAAGGACCACGACCTTGAGCAGCTTGGGCGGCTCACCCATCCGATGCGCTTCGATCGGGCGAGCGACCGCTATGTGCCCTGCTCCTGGGAAGAGGCGTTCGAGGCGATCGGCAGGGAACTCAAGGCCATCGATCCCCGCGCCGCCGTCTTCTATTCATCGGGGCGGGCCAGCCTAGAAACAAGCTATCTCTATGCCCTGTTCGCCCGGGCCTATGGTCACAACAACCTGCCGGACAGTTCCAATATGTGCCATGAGACGACGTCCGTCGCGCTCAAGAAGCTCATCGGCTCCCCGGTCGGCACCTGCGTGCTGGCCGATTTCGACCTGTGCGACGCGATCTTCTTCTTCGGGCAGAATACGGGCTCCAACAGCCCCCGGCTGCTGCATCCGCTGCAGGAGGCGGTGAAACGCGGGGTGAAGATCGTGACCTTCAACCCGATCCGCGAAAAGGGTCTGGAAGTCTTCAAAAATCCCCAGAGCCCGACCGAAATGCTGACGCCCAAGGCGACGCAGATCTCGACGCTCTATCTGCAGGTCAAGGCCGGCGGGGACATTGCCGCCATCACCGGACTGATCAAGCATGTCCTTGCCGAGGAAGAAAGGAAGTGGCGCGAGGAACAGCGCCACGTCCTCGACATCGACTTCATCGAGCAGCACTGCACCGGATTCGAAGCGCTCAAGGCCCATGTCGAGGCGACAGGCTGGGAGGAGATCGAGCGCGAGAGCGGCCTTGCCCGCGCCGACCTCCGGCAGGCGGCGCAGATCTACATCGACGCTCCCCGCTCCATCGCCATGTACGGCATGGGCCTGACCCAGCATGTCCATGGCTTCGAAAATCTTGCGGCGCTCACCAATCTCTGGCTGCTCAAGGGCAATATCGGCCGCGACGGCACCGGCATATCCCCGGTCCGCGGCCATTCGAACGTGCAGGGCCAGCGGACGGTCGGCATTTCTGAAAAGCCGGAACTGGTGCCGCTGGACAGGATCGCCCGGCAATATGGCTTCGACCCGCCGCGGGAAGAGGGCATGAACACGGTGAAGGCGTGTGAGAAGATCCTGTCGGGAGAGGTGAAGGCCTTTATCGGCCTGGGCGGCAATTTCGTCCGCGCCATCCCGGAACGCGAGAAGATGGAGGCGGCCTGGCAGCGCCTGCGCCTGACGGTCCAGATCGCGACCAAGCTCAACCGCAGTCACCTCATAAACGGCGAAATCGCCTATCTTCTGCCGTGCCTTGGACGGTCCGAGGAAGACATGCAGGCATCCGGCCCGCAGGCGGTGACGATGGAGGATTCTCTCTCCTGCATCCACGGCTCGCTGGGCAAGAACAAGCCCGCCTCCGACCATCTGAAGTCGGAAGTGGCGATCGTGGCCGGAATGGCGAAGGCGACGCTTCCCCCCAATCCAAAGCTGGAATGGGACGCATGGACGGCGGATTATGCCAGGATCAGGGACAGGATCGAGGAAAGCTACCCGGACCAGTTCCACGACTTCAATGACAGGGTGTTCACGCCCGGCGGCTTCTACCGCGGCAATTCGGCGCGGGAGCGGATCTGGAAGACCGAGAGCGGAAAGGCGCAGTTCACCGTTCCCAAGACGATGAGTTCGGTCGGCTTCGAACCGGCGGTGGGCCGTTACAGGCTGGTGACCTTGCGGTCGAACGACCAGTTCAACACGACGATCTACGGCTATTCCGACCGGCTGCGCGGCATCGAAGGAACGCGCGACGTCGTGCTGATGAACCCTGAGGATATGGGAGCCGCCGGCCTTCGGGAGGGCCAGGTCGTCAGCCTGGCGAGCGATGCCGGGGACGGCGTTCATCGTCAGGTCGACGGTCTGGCGGTCACGCCCTTCCTGCTGCCGCGCGGCTGCCTGGGCGCATATTATCCGGAAATGAATCCCCTGGTTCCGCTCTGGTACCACGACGAACAGTCGAAGACACCTGCGGCCAAGGGCGTTCCCGTCCGCATCGTCATCTGAGATGCGGAAGCGCGGGGCAGCGGCATTGATGGCGATCCTGCTCGGCGGATGCAGCCAGGAAGCGCGCGACCTGGGCCCCGGCCTGCCGCAGACGGCGCCGCATGGCAATGCGGACCCGCGGATCGACGCCTATCAGGGGAATTTCTACCAGATCGCGCAGGGCGGCCGCTATTTCGCCTGGTATGGCTGTTCGCCCTGCCACAGCGAACAGGCAAAGGGCGGCGCCCGATTGTCCGATGGGCAATGGGTTCAGGGCGGGGGCTTCGCGGACGTCTACCGGTCGATCGCCACGGGCCATGGCGGCGCCTATGGCCGACGCGTGCCGGTCGAGCAGCTTTGGCAGATCACGGCCTATGTCCGCGATCTGCCGCTGCACTATCCCGAAAAGCGGCGGCGGCTCCTGCTCGACCAGAAGGGCGAGCCGCAGGAATCGGCATGGTCCGGCCCGCAATGAGCCGATCGACATCGGTCATCGCCATGCTGATCCTGTCCGCCTGCACCGGCGTCCAGTCGCCGCTCGCCCCGGCAGGGGATCAGGCGTCCGCTCTCCACATGCTTCTGATCGTCATGACGGTGGTCTGCGGGCTGGTCTATCTGCTGGTGATGGGCGGGCTCGTCTGGGCCCTCATGCGCGCCCGCTCGCGCCGCCGAAAGGATGAAGGACGGGCTGAAAAGCGGGTGGACCGCGCCCTCCATGTCGCGGCGGGGGTCATCGTCGTCGGGCTCACCATCCTCATCACCGCCAGCTTCTTCGCTGACCGCGCCCTGTTCGCAACCCGCGGGCAGGACGCCATGGCCGTGCGCGTGACCGGGCATCAATGGTGGTGGCGGATCGAATATCGCGATCCGGCGAGCGGGCGCTGGATCGAGACCGCCAACGAACTCCATTTGCCGCTGGGCCGCACGACACGGGTCGAGCTTACGTCGGGAGATGTCATTCACAGTTTCTGGGTGCCGAACGTCTCCGGAAAGATCGACATGATTCCCGGCCGCCGCAACCTTCTCGACCTGACGCCGCGTCGAACGGGCTGGTTTCGCGGGGCCTGCACGGAATTTTGCGGCGCGCAACATGCCCATATGGCCTTCGATGTGAAGGTGGAAGCGCCTGCCGATTTCGACCTCTGGCTGAAGACGCAGGCAGCCCCGGCGGCATCCGGCGCGCCCGTCACAGGGCGCGGAGCCCAGCTCTTCGCGACGAAATGCGCGGCCTGCCACAGGATCAGGGGCACATCGGCAACAGGACGGGCGGGACCCGATCTCACCCATATCGCCGCGCGAAGGTCCATCGCCGCCGGCACGCTGCCCATGACGCGGGGCGCGCTGCAAGGCTGGATCGCGCAGCCCCAGGCGTTGAAGCCCGGTACGTCGATGCCGGCCGTACCGCTGCTGCCTGCGGATGCCGATGCGCTCGCCGCCTATCTGGCGAGGCTCAGATGACCGCCGACGCGACCCTGATCGAACGGCTGGACGAAAGGTGGCGCGACCCGCCGGGCCTGCGGGGTTTCCTGACCACGGTCGATCACAAGCGCATCGCCGCGCGCTACATCGTCACGGCCCTGTTCCTCATGTTCCTGGCCGGCATGCTCGCGCTCGACATGCGATGGCAGCTGTCGGTCGCCGAAAACACCCGCATGAGCCCGCAGCTCTACAATGAAAGCTTTTCGCTGCACGGTTCGACCATGTTGTTCCTGGTGTCCGTGCCATTGATGGAGGCCATGGCCTTCTGGCTGGTGCCGCTGATGCTCGGCACGCGCAACATGGCTTTCCCGCGCCTTGGCGCCTTCAGCTTCTGGCTCTATTTCGGCGGCGTCCTGACCCTGTGGATCGCCCATGCGATCGACATCACGCCCGACCTTGGCTGGTTCGAATATCCCCCGCTCTCGGGTCCATCCTACAGCCCGGGGCATCGCGCCGACATCTGGGCGCAGATGATCACCTTCACGGAGGTTGCCGCGCTTGCCGCCTCGGTCAATGTCGCGGCGACCATCCTCAAGATGCGGCCCCCGGGCATGACGCTGACCCGCATGCCGGTATTCCTCTGGGCCATGCTGATCGCATCGATCATGACGATCCTGTCCATGCCGGCGGTCATGCTCGTCACCTCCATGCTGATCGCCGACCGGCTCGTCTCGACCCATTTCTTCTCGCCCGCCGGGGGCGGCGACACGCTTCTGTTCCAGCATCTCTTCTGGTTCTTCGGGCATCCGGAAGTCTATATCATCTTCGTGCCCGCCACCGGGTTCATATCCTCCATCGTCGAGACCTTTTCGCGGCGGACGCTGTTCGGCCATGCCGCCCTCGTCCTCTCCATGATCTCCATCGGCGCGCTGGCCTTCGGCCTGTGGGTGCACCATATGTTCGCCGTCGGCCTGCCCCGCCTGGGCAATGATTTCTACACCGCCGCCAGCATGGCGATCGCGCTGCCCGCCGGATTGCAGATCTTCTGCTGGATCGCGACGATCTGGCTCGGCAGAATCCGTCTTGCGACGCCGATGCTGTGGATTCTGGGCTTTGTCGCGACCTTCGTCATCGGCGGCCTTTCAGGCGTGATGACCGCCTCGGCGGCTCTCGACCTGCAACTCACCGACACCTATTTCGTGGTGGCGCATCTTCATTATGTGCTGATCGGCGGGGCGATCTTCCCGCTTTTGGGGGCCTTTGCCTATTGGTACCCCAAGGCGACCGGGCGGCTGATGTCGGAACGCTGGGGAAAGGTCGCCTTCGTCCTGATCGTCGGCGGCTTCAACCTGGGCTTCATGCCGATGCATTTCCTGGGCCTGATGGGAATGCCCCGTCGCGTCTATACCTATCCGCCCGGCATGGGCTGGGAAACGCTGAACCAGGTCGCGACCGCTGGCAGCGCCATCGCCGTGGCGGGCGGGCTCGTCTTTGTGGGCAATGCGCTATGGGCCTATTGGCGCGGCCAGCCGGCGGGCGACGACCCATGGGGCGGATCGACGCTGGAATGGGCGTCCCCCTCCCCGCCGCCGCCGTACAACATGGCGCATGTGCCCGTGGTGCACGGCCTGACCCCGATGTGGGACGATGCCGGGCGGCTCGACGTCATGGACGGCCTTCGCCCGGACCGGCGCGAAGTGCTGGTAACGTCCGTGACCGACGCCATTCCCCTCTACAGGCAGAAGAGCGCCGCGCCGTCGATCTGGCCGCTGCTGGCGGCGCTCGCGGTCTCCGCCATGTTCATCGGCAGCATTTTCACGCCTTGGGCCATTGTCGTCGGCGCGGCGCCGGTCGCCGCCACCCTGACGGGATGGTTCTGGCCCAGCCGGCCCCGCTCCCGATCGGGACCATTGGGAGTGAATGCATGAGTCCTTCCCGCTCCATCCGGATCGTCGGCGATCTTTCCACCCTGCCGGAAAGCGCATCGGGCCCGCGCCATCTGGTCTGGTGGGGCAATATCGGCTTCATGGTCATAGAGGGGACCGGCTTCGCGCTCGCCGCCGCGGCCTATCTCTACCTTATGACTCAGGCTCCTGCCTGGCCGCCCAAGGGCGACGCCTTGCCCGGACTTTTGTGGAGCGCGATCTTCACCATCGGCCTGCTGCTGAGCGCGGTGCCCAATGTCTGGGTGTTGCGCTGCGCCAGGAAGAAGCATCTGAGCGGCGTGCGCTGGGGTACGCTGGCGATGGCGGTCATCGCAGCCTTGCTCTTCATACCCCGCGCGTTCGAGTTCGCGCATCTCGGCATATCCTGGCATCAGGACGCCTATGGATCGATCGTCTGGACGCTCCTCGTCCTCCACACCACCCATGTCGTCACCGACTGGTTCGACACGGTAGTGCTGGGCGTCTGGCTTTTCACCCATGAGGTCGGAGACGATCAGTTCGCGGATGTGGAGGACAATTCCAATTATTGGACCTTCGTGATCCTATGCTGGCTGCCCGTCTATGCCCTCATCTACTGGGCGCCGAGGGCGCTATGACGCCCAGCCGCCTCAGCATCCGGGCGCGGGCCTGGATCGGCCTGCTGCTGCCGCCGATGACCTGGTTCCTGTTCGAACAGGGCCTTTCCGCACTGCTCCATGCCGATTGCGGGCGATGGCGGATCGGCCTTGCTTGGGGGGTGGTCAGCATCGCCCTTTGCGCCTTGGCGGCGCGCATCGCCTGGCCCCTGACAGGGTCGCATGGCCCCCTTTCCCATCCCTGGCTGGCCAGGCTCGCCATCGCCGTCGCGGGCATATTCGCGCTGGCGAGCGCCTTCCAGACCCTCGCCCTGCTGATCGTGCCGCCATGCGTCGGATAGGCGTGATCCTTCCAGCGCCGCCGCCGGGCTGTCTCGTCCATGCCGGCGCAGCGATGCGCTTCACCCGCAAAGTGCCGAGGCCTGCATATGGCTAGCCGCCCCGTCCCCTCAAGCCTCGTCTGGCTGGCAGCGATCCTTCTGCTCGCGGTCTGCGTCACGCTTGTGGCGGGCGGCGCGATCTATCTGGAAACCAGGGCCGCCGATGAAACCCGCGCCGACGCCATGACCGGCGGACATTCGGAAAGGGGCCGGGCCGCCCTTTATCGCCATGGCTGCGGCGCCTGCCATGTCATTCCCGGCATCGACGGCGCGAACGGCATGGTGGGGCCGGACCTGACCCATGTCGGCCAACGCGCAAGCCTGGCCGGTTCGCTCCCCAACGATCCGGAGACGATGGTGCGATGGCTGATGCATCCGCAGGCGCTGCGTCCCGGAAGCGGCATGCCCGAACAGGGCCCGTCGGAGCGTCAGGCACGCGACATCGCCGCCTATCTCTATGCCCGGAACTGAGGGGAGGCATGGCACAAACAGGGTTCCACCAAGCCGGAAATCCTGGGGCCGATTTAGTTCAGGGTGAGCCGAAAATGGCAGTTTTCCGTGACCCGGAGCGCAGCATATTCAAAGTAAGCGAGCACCGGAAGCACGGGAATGGAAGCGGAGCAGGTGACTCGATTCAACCATTGCAGGCCACCATGAGCCTGAATGTCGATCGGTCCTAATGCGCGTCGCCGGATGGACGCTTCACCTTTCTGATCTGGCCGATCCCCAGGAAGACCGTGATGATCGTCACCGGGAACAGCGCGACATCGATCCAGGCGGGCAAATGCCATCCCTGAAGCTCCAGCGCTTCCTTCAGATGGTGCCAAAGGCCAAGGGCATAATAGCTGATGGCCACCACCGACAGCCCTTCCACCGTATGCTGGAGCCGCAATTGCAGCGCGGTCCGGCGGTCCATGGACGCCAGCAGGTCGCGGTTGCGGCGGGCAAGGGCGGTGTCGACCCGCGTGCGCAGCAAGGCGCTGGTCCAGGCGGTCCGCTGCGCCAGATCCTCCAGCCGGCGGGTGAAGGCATCGCAGGTGCGCATGGCCGGCAGCAGGCGCCGCTCGGTGAAATCGTCGAGCGAGCGATACCCCCGCACCGGCACGACGGCGAGACGGCGGAGGCGGTCGCGGCAGATTTCCGCATAGGCCTGCGTCGCGCTCATGCGGTAGCGGGTGCGCGCCACGATCCCGGCCAGCTCCGCGCTCAAGGCGGAAAGTTGCTCCAGCACCTGATCGGCATCCGCATCCTTCTGCGCGACGCGGCTCGTGATCGCGGTCAGCCGCTGTTCGAGCGCGGTGAGTAAGGGGGTCGCCTGTTGCGCCTCGGGCAGGCCGAGCAAGGCGATCTTGCGGTAATTGCCCAGTTCCTGGAGCCGCTGGACCAGTTGCGAGCTTTCGCCGCCTTGCAACCCCTTGTCGTGGATGAGCAGCCGGCCGAAGCCGTCGGCATGCAGGCGGAAGTCGCTCCAGATGCGGGCATGGCCGTCCGCAACGTCGGATATGATGAGGTCGTCGGTCGCGAAATGCGCGGCGATCGCCGCGGAGGGCGGTTCGTCCATGACCATGGCAATCTGGGTGGAGCGGATCACCCGGCCCAGCATGTCCGCCATCCATGCGGGCACATCGCCAAATGGCGCGAGGTCGAACAGCGTCGCGCCCTCGACCGGCGCGAGGAAGCTGTAGGTCATGAATTCGGTATGACGCTCCCAGGAGAAATGGAGGTCGCCAATCCGCGCGGCAAGGAAGCGGTCACCGGCCTTGAGGGCGGGAAAGCGGTGGGACAGCAGGGCGATGCCCTGCTCGGCCTGCTGCTCGTCGACCAGCAGCACGAATTGCAGCGCGAGGGCCGGCGCATCGAAACGGGGCAGGCCGCGAATATGCATTTCCCGCGAGAGGGAAGCCCGCAGCGGATGGTCGCGCTGGCTCAGCGCCGCAAAGGGATCGGCCGGGGTGCTGGTCATGTCGTCCATGGGCCGGTTCTTCCTTGGCAGGCTTGCGCTATTAAGTCCGACAATATCGTCCTTGTCGATTCATAATGCCGCAGGATCGCCATTGGCAATCCGCCCTGCCCGAAAGGATGACGGGCAGAAGGGCGAGACGGACGAGCTCGCCCGACCCCCGCTATCTGAACAGATCGAGCGGGATCGCCCGGGCCATGGCGCGATAGCCTTCGGGCGAAGGATGCAGCGCATCCCCGACATCATGGCGGGGAAGCAGGCGGTCGGGGCGAGCGGGATCGCGCACCGCCCGGTCGAAATCGATCACGCCGTCGAAATTCCCCGGCTCGCGAATCCAGCGGTTGACGGCCTGCCGGTCGGCTTCGTTGCGGGCGTCGGGATGATAATAGTCGTTGCCCATGAAGGGCAATATGGTTCCGCCGATCACCTTGATGCCCCGGGCCCGCGCCCGCATGACGATCTGGCGATAGGACCCGATGATGCGCGATACCAGCCGGGCATGTTCGGCATCGCTGACCGGCGCTTCGCGCGTCAGCGTGCCGATGTCGTTGATCCCCTCCAGCAGGATCAGGTAGCGCACGCCCGGCTGCGCCAGCACATCGCGGTCGAGCCGGGCAAGCGCGTTGGGGCCAAGGCCGTCGTTCAGCAGGCGGTTGCCGCCTATGCCCTGGTTGACGACCGCCAGATGCCGCGTCGCCGGATCGGCCTGAAGTCGCCGGGCGAGATTGTCGGTCCAGCGGTCATTGCCATCCGTGGTCGACCCCCTCCCGTCGGTGATGGAATCGCCCAGCGCGACGATCAGCTCCGCCGCCGTGCAGCGCTCCACCTCCAGCGCTGCCAGCGAGAACCAGTGCTCCACCGCCTGCGCGCCCGCCATGGCAGGGTCGGTCAGATGATCGCCCTTGAGCAGCCAGGAGGTCGCCCGCGATCCGGGGTGGGAGGTCTGGCCCGAAGGCTCCTCCCCAAAGGCGATGCTGATCGCCAGATCGTCAAAGGCGCGGACCGGCAGCGCCACCGGATCGGACAGATAATCCGCGCCGGCCGGGATCGTCACGTCGCTGCGCCCGTCGAAGCGGAGCGGAAGGAGGGTCTTCGCATCGATGGCCGGCGATCCGGCCCGCAGCGCGCGCGCGATGCTGGCGCCCCTTATGTGCAGCGGCGCGGCGCCCATCAGATTGGACAGGCGCACCCGCAGCCGGTCCCCCGCCATGGAGGGCCGGACGATCTGCCGCAGGCTGCTGTCCGCCAGCATGCCCGGCGCCAGCGCATTGTCCCCGGTGGGCGCCATCTGGGCAGAGGCCCAGGCCGCAGTCCAACGCCCTGCGCATGGCGCCGCCAGAGCCGGGCCCGCGATGCAGGCCGCGAGCGGGAACAGAAAAGCCGCAAAGGTCAACCGCATGGGCTTGTCCTCGTCAGAACGAAAGAAAGGGGCCGGTCTTGCAACCGGCCCCAGGCTCCTTGGGGGAGGATCAGAAATTCGCGCGGATGCCCGCCAGCACCGTCCGGCCCGGATAGTAGATCGAATAGGGTGCATTATCATATTCGAAGGTGGTGCGGATCGGTTCGTTGGTGATGTTGAGCACATCCAGCGTCAGGCGCATCGCCTTGTTGAGGAAAGGCAGTTGATAACCGGCGGACAGATCAAGCTGGCCGCGGGCATCATTGCGCAGGGCGGCGCCGGTAATGCCGTTCTGCGGCGCGTTGACCGCAATCGACTTGTCGTTCCAGACATAGTTCAGGCTGACCGAGAGGCCGTTATTCTCATAGAAGCCCTGGAGATTGTACGACCATTTGGAAACGCCGGTCGCAACCAGCCTGGTCGCCTGACCCGGCATCAGCTTCGACGACTGCTTGAGGTAGGTGCCGTTGGCCGAGAAGCCAAGGCCCTTCACCAGGAAGTCGAGCGGTTGCACCCAGGTTGCCTCGATCCCCTTGATCTTGAGGTCGCTGAGGTTGATCGGCCGGTTCACCGAAACGATCAGGTCGTTGATCGCCACGCCGGTCGATGCCGCGCGGTTGGTCAGCGCTTGCTGCTGGGTCGCGATCAGGCTGTCATAGGGAATATTGAGCGACCCGAAGGTGACATCCTGGGACTGGGTGACGGTAAAGCCCTGGACATTCTTCTGGAACAGCGACAGCCCGACATAGCCGATGCCGCCGGTGTAGATTTCGCCGCCCAAATCGTAATTGTCGGAAGTATAGGGCTTCAGCGTCGGATTGCCGGCGGTCGCCACCAGAGCCGAGGGATCGGTGAAGGTCACGCCCGGCAGGATCTGGCTCGCATCCGGGCGCGTCATGGTCCGCGAGGCGGAGGCGCGCAGTTTCACATTGTCGGCAATGTCGTAGGTCAGGTTAATCGATGGCAGGAAATTATCATATTTCGACCGCGAGGTGATGTCGACGATCGCTGTGCCCACCTGGCTGGGACCGACCACCAGCTGGTTGGTGGCGGCGTAGCGCATGCCGGCATTGATGTGCAGGTCGCGGCCCGCGATGGTGGTGACGCCGTTCAGTTCGAAATAGGCGCCCCAGACCTTTTCATCCATGTCTCCGGTCGCGCCGCCCGTCACCACGCCGCGCGTTTCCGGCGCGCTGTCGCGATAGCTGTAATAGTCGGTCGCATCCTTGATCGCGCCGAAATCAGGCATGATGAAGGCGTTATAGCCGATATTCCGGCCCGCCAGATGCCCGAAATTGCCGACCGTCATCGGCATCAGATATTGCGGAATGGCGCTGGTAGGGATCGATCCGGTGGCGCCGGTGCAGCCCGTGCCGCAGACCGAAAGCTGATAGGCCGGGCTGTTGTCATAGGCGCGGATCGAGCGAGTCGCCCGGTCATAGGCGGCGCCGACCTTCACGTTGAACATGGCGTCGCCCAGCATGACGTCCAGATGCGCGCCCTTGGTTTCCGTCTTGCGGCGAACCAGCGCGATGTTCTGGCGATACCATTGCCAGCCGAGATTGGGGTCGTTCAGGTCGACATTAGTGGTAATCGACGGATAATAGCCTTGCAGATTGTCATAATAGACGTCGACCCCCGAATTGGGCGGCGTCTGGAACGCGAAGGTCGGCTGCTCGCGGAAGAAGCGGCTCTTGGAATAATTGGCGCTGAGGTCGACCTTCAGGGTTTCGGTCGGCTGCCAGCTCAGGCTGGGATTGATGTTCCAGAACTTGGTGGTCTGCTTGAACTCGCTCGCCTCCAGGAAGAAGGAAGAGTTGGCGAAGGTACCCGAAGTCACGACCCCGTTGTCGTCGACGGTGAGATCGATCGGAATCATGCCGCCGGTCGCCTGCGCTCCCGTGCCGGGGCCGGAGTTGCGGACCTGCCAGTTCATGTTGATGCGCGAATAGTCACGCTTCGATTTTGCCCAGATGCCGTCGAGGGCGAAGTGCAGCGTATCGCTGGGCCGCCATTCAAGAGAGGCCAGGGCTGAAATGCGCGAACGGTCGCCGACCGTCAGCGTATTGCGGCCAAGGCGGGGCAGCAGCGCGGTGCTGAGTTGGCTGCGGGTCAGGCCGGAGGTCGCGACGACATCAACCGGCTGGCCCGGGATAAGGCCGTGACCTGCATTGGCGGGGACGGTCGAAGCCCAGAAGAAGTTGTTGCCGCCCGGATCGGGGACGCCATTGACCGGACCCAGATTGCCGTCGGTCCAGCCGACCGTGTCGAAGCCATCGATGCGGGTCTTGGTCTTGACGCCGGCCACGCCGACCAGAATGCCGAAAGTGTCGGTCGTATGGCTGGCCACGATCGCGCCGCGCGGGCTCAGCTTTTCATTGCTGTCGGTATATTGGCCTTGCGCGACCACGGTGACATGGGTGCCCGGCTTGTCGAAGGGACGGGCGTTGCGCAGGTTGACGGTGCCCGCAATGCCGCCTTCCAGCGTAGAGGGCGACGGCGTCTTGGCAAGGTCGAGGCGGGTGAAGAGTTCGGACGGGAAGAAGTCGAGGTCGACTTCGCGATTGGCGCTGCCGCCGTTCGTGCCGCCGTCCGACGCGACCTGAAGCTGAGAGCCGTTCAGCAGGACGCGGGTGAAGCTGGGGCCAAGGCCGCGGATCGCGACCTGCGTGCCTTCGCCGCTGATGTCGCGGTTCAGGCGCACGCCGGGCATGCGGTTCAGCGTTTCCGCAAGGTTGGTGGCGGGCAGCTTGCCGATGTCTTCGGCAAAGATGGAGTCGCCGAAGGCGACCGCGTTCTTCTTGGCGTTGGTGGCGCTTTGCAGGCTGCCGCGGATGCCGGTCACGACGATGTCGGCTGCTTCGTCCTGCTGGGCGACGGGTTGAGCGGCGGGCTGGGCCGCGCTGTCCTGGGCGATCGCCGCCTGGGCCAGCGTCAGCGCGCCGAAGGCCGACGCTGCGCAAAGCGCGATGCGGAAAGAGCGAATGTGAGAATCTGCCATTTGAAAATCCCCTCCTGAGCGCAGCTTCCGCCTATCCGGTAAGCCTGTCTGGTAGCGCTATCAGTGCGGCTTTGATAAACCCTGAGTTATTTTTGTCAAGCCCGGAAGCGTCTTTATTGGTAACGGTACAAGCGGACCTTCTGGATCTGGAAGTTGCCGGCGGGCAGCCGGATATGGCGCCCCTGATGGGTCTGGTCGCCGTTCAGCAATCGTCCGGCGATCCAGCGGCCCTGCGCGTCGAAATGCCCTTCCCAGGCGCTGTCGATCCCGGCGAGACCCGGTCCTGATCCCGCCGGGGCGAAGGTGACGGTGATGCCCTGCCCGGCGATCAGGTAATCCTCCGGCCCGGTCTGAATGACGATGCCGCCTGCGTTAACGGTATCAGGAGTGGCGACGGGTCTCTGGATGTCGGCGAAGGCGACGGTGAAGCGGTAATTGCCGATCGTCTCCGTCACCGGCTCATAGACCAGCGTTTCGTCATAGAGCGATTTCGGCCGGAAAGCCGACATTCGGCCCAGACCCTGCGCGGCGAGGATATGGGGGGCGAGCTGTTCCAGCAGGCCATAGGCCTCGCCCAGCGCCCCCGGCTTCTCGTCGATCGACTCGATGGAAAAGGGGCCGAAGCCGATCGCGTCCAGCTTGCCGATGGCGTAGAAGGCATTGCCGGGCACCTGCGGATGGTCAGCATTATTGGCTTCGGGGATGAACAGCGGATTGTCGGGCCGCTTGTAGATGTTCACGATGTCGACGAAGTTCGGGAAATAAATGTCGGGCGCCAGGAAATCGATGGCGGGCGCTCCCGCCTTCCACACGTCGATCAGGTGCGGCTGCGGCCCGCCGCTCGGATATTCGCCCGGCAGGCGACCGGGGCGGTTGAGCGCGACATTGACATACATGGGCATGGGATAGGCGCCCTTGCCCGCGCGGGTCAGGGCGTCGGCAAAGCGCGCATAATGCCAGGCGGTGAAGATTTCCTCCGCCTGATGGCCGGGGCCGAACACTTCGGACCAGGTGCCGCTGGTCCTGTTCCCCTGCTCCTCCCAGAGGCGCTTCATCTGCGGGACCAGCGTGTCGCGATGCTGCTGCAAATAGGTCATGAGTTCAGCGGGCACCGGCCCCCTGAAAGCGGCATCGGCGAGGGGACCATAGTCGCGGGCGACCGGCAGCATGCCGATCTCATTTTCCACCTGGGTCATCAGCACCGTATTCTGCCTGTCGTCCACGGCCCTGATATGCGCCATCAGCGCGGCAAAGGCCTTCTGGTCGGCCTCCAGCGTCGCGGGCGCCATGGCGGAAAGGATTTCGACGCCCTGCCCATTGGGAAGCTGCGCGCGGGGGAAGCGGCTCTGGTCGCGCTTCACCCAGGCGGGGACGTAGGTCGACATGCTGTTCTTCCACGCGCCGAACCAGAGGATGACCAGCTTCAAGTCATTCGCCCGCGCGTCACGGATCAGCGCGTCCACCGAGGAAAAGTCGAACCTGCCCTCCTCCGGCTCGATCAGTTCCCAGGACACAGGGGCCAGCACGGTGTTGAGGTGCATGGCCTTCAGCCGCTTCCAGTGCGGCGCCATATAGGCCGCGCTCGACGCGCTGCTGTTGCCCAGCTCGCCCGCGATCAGCAGCATCGGCTTGCCCTGCACGCTGAGTTGGGTGGCGCTGCCCTGCCTGACGAGCCGGGGCGGTTCGGCCTGCGCCGTGGCGGCCAGCGCGAAGGCGGTAAGCGCGGCGCCGATCCTGGCGAATTGCATCATATTTTCTCCTGGAAGGTGGCGAGCGCGGCCAGCGCGCCCTGCGTTTCGAGGATGGCGAGCCACCGGGCCAGCGCCACGCGGAAAGCCGCATTCGCCGCCAATGCGGGCGGAACCACGGAGTCGAGGCGCAGGATCGCAGCGGCCCGCTCCTCCGGCGTGTCGGCACCCGCGAGCCGGGCGGCGATCGTGCCTGCCAGCGGGTCGTCGACGACATGCGTTTTGCCAAGATCGTCCCGTCCCGCCTGCCAACGCACCCATGCCGCGACGGCCAGGGACAGCGCCCCTATCCCCTGCCCCGCCGCCAGCCTCGCGGCGATGGGGGCAAGCAGGCGCTGGGGCAGCTTCTGCGATCCGTCCATGGCGATCTGCCGCGTGCGATGGCGCAGCGTCGGATTGTCGAAGCGGGCCATCAACGCGTCACGATAGGCGACGATGTCGAGTTCCGGTGGCGGCGACAGCGTCGTCTGCGCCTCATCCCACAGCGCCTCGACAAAGGCGCGTGCCGGGGGAAGCGCCAGCACGTCATGCACATGGTCGATGCCCGCAAGGCCGCCCAGATAGGCGATGCCGCTGTGCGCGCCATTCAGCAGGCGCAGCTTCGCCTCCTCCCACGGGGCGACGGCCGCCGTCAGTTGCACCCCTGCCCCGAATTCGGGGCACGGGCCGCAAAACCGATCTTCGATCACCCATTGGATGAAGGGTTCGGTCTTGACCATCGCCCGGTCTTCCGCGTCCAGCCGTGCGGCGAGCGCGGCGACATCCTCCGGCGTGGTGGCGGGCACGATGCGGTCGACCATCGTCTCCGGGAAAGCCGCTTCTTCCGCGATCCACTCCGCCAGCGCGGGATCATGGCGGCGCGCCAGCGCCAGCACGGCATTGCGCAACCGCTGCCCATTATGCGGCAGATTGTCGCAGGAAATCGCCGTGAAGGGCGGCAGACCCTGCGCCTTCCGCATCGCCAGCGCCGCGACCAGATAGCCCGGCGCCGTCTGCGGCGCGGCGAGCGAGGCGAGATCGGCCGCCAGTTGCGGATCACCCTCGATCAGCGCGCCGGTAGCGGGGTCGAGCTTATAGCCCTTCTCGGTGATGGTCAGCGTCACGACATGGGTGTCGGGCGACGCCAGGGCGTCCAGCAGCGCCTGCGGCTCCTGCGGCGCGACGATGACCCGCTGGACCGCGCCGATGATCCGCGCCCGCCGGGATGCGCCGTCGCGCACCAGCATGGTGTAGAGGCCGTCCTGCGGCGCCATCTGGTCGCGCACCTGCGGCGAGCGCAGGGACGCGGCGACGATGCCCCAGCGCAGGTCGCCGGCATTCAGCACGTCGTCAAAGACCGCCGCCTGATGCGCGCGGTGGAAGGCGCCGATCCCCAGATGGACGACGCCGGCCTTGACCGCCGTGCGATCATAGGCAGGCCGGATCACATCGGCGGGCAGCGTATCGAGCGTTGCGGAGCATAGCCGCCTCACAGCTTATAGGCCTGCTTCACAAGGTCGTAGGACAAGGCGCGGGCCAGTTCGAAAGCCTCGTCTTCTTCCAGCCTGTGTTCGGCCACCAGCCGCGCCAGCCAGGCGCAATCCATCCGGCGCGCCATGTCGTGCCGCGCGGGAATCGACAGGAAGGCGCGGGTGTCGTCATTGAAGCCGACCGTGTTGTAGAAGCCCGCCGTCTCGGTCGCACGCTCGCGGAACCGGCGCATTCCTTCCGGACTGTCATGGAACCACCAGGGCGGGCCCAGCTTCAGGGCGGGATAATGGCCCGCCAGCGGCGCGAGTTCGCGGGAATAGACATCCTCGTCCAGGGTGAAGAGGATCAGCGTCAGCCGCGGGTCATTGCCGTAGAGGTCGAGCAGGGGCTTGAGCGCCTGGACGAACTCTCCGGCCGCCGGAATGTCACCGCCCTTGTCCCTGCCGAAACGCGCCAGCACGGCTGCATTATGGCTGCGATGCACGCCGGGATGGAGCTGCATCACCATGCCGTCCTCGATCGACATGCGCGCCATTTCCACCAGCATATGGCCACGGAACAATTCGGCGTCGCGGTCGCTGACGGGCCCGGACATGACGCTGGCATAAAGCGCCTCGATCTCCGTCCTTCCGAGGTGCGCGGTGAAGGCGGTGGGGTGGCCATGATCGGTGGAGGTCGCCCCGGCGGCGCGGAAGTCTGCGCGACGCCTTTCATGGGCGCGCAGATAGCCGGCGAAACTGCCCGCATCCTCCCCCGCCATGGCGCAGAAGGCGCGGACATTGTCGGCAAAGCCGCGCACCGCCGGGTCCATCACCGGGTCCGGCCGATAGGCGGTGATCACCCTGCCGCCCCAGCCGGACGCCCGGATCGCCCGATGATGGTCGAGCGGGTCCAGCGGCCCTTCCGTGGTCGCGATGACCTCTATATCATAACGCTCGAACAGGGCGCGGGGACGGAAGCCGGGCGTCTTCAGCGCGGCGTCGATGATGTCGTAATAATGGTCGGCAGTCTCCGCCTCCAGCCGGACCTCGATGCCGAAGGCTTCGGCGAAGACCCAGTCGAGCCACATGCGGGACGGCGTGCCGCGGAAGAGGCGATAATGGGCGGCGAACCTGTGCCAGATGACGCGGGGATCGGTTTCCGTGGGGCTGCCATCCTTGGTCGGAACGCCCAGCTCCTCCAGCTTCACGCCCTGGCTCATCAGCATGCGGAACACATAGTGATCCGGCACGATCAGCAGTTCGGACGGGTTGGCGAAGGGATCGTCATAGGCGAACCAGCGCGGATCGGTATGCCCATGCGGGCTGACGATGGGCAGGTCCCTGACCGTGGCATGGAGCGCGCGGGCGATGTCGCGGGTGCGCGGTTCGGCAGGGAAAAGGCGGTCGGGGTGGAGCTTCAGCGGCTTCATGAACGGGATTCCGAAAGGGTGACGGGCGCGTAGCGCGGCACGATGAGGTGGACGACCAGCAGCGCGATCAGATAGGCGCAGGCCGCGACGATGAAGATCGGCTGGAAGCTGCCGACGCTTTCCAGGATCATGCCGGCGAACTTCGCCATCAGCATGCCGCCGATGGCGCCCGACAGCCCGCCAAGGCCGACGACCGATCCCGCCATCCAGCGGGGAAAGAGGTCGCCCGGCAGCGCATAGACATTGGCGGAAAATCCCTGGTGCCCGGCGCAGGCAAGGCCGATCAGCCCGACCGCGACCCACAGGCCCGGCGCCTGCGCGGCGAAGGCGATGGGCAGGGCGCAGAGCGCGGCGCAGAACATCGCGGTCTTGCGGGCGCGGTTGATGCTCATGCCCCGGCTCATCAGTCGCGACGACAGCCAGCCGCCCGTGACGGACCCCACGTCCGCCAGCAGATAGACGGCGATCAGCGGCGGACCGAAGTCCAGCATCTTGACGCCATATTGCTTGTTGAAGAAGTCCGGCAGCCAGAAGAGGAAGGTCCACCACACCGGATCGATCAGGAAACGCGCGGCGATATAGGCCCAGGTCTGGCGATGGCGGAACAGGGCGCGCCATTTGACCGGGCGCTGCGGCTCCTGCGGGTCGGCTTCGATCCAGGCGAGTTCTTCCTGCGAGAGGGTCTTCTTCTCCCGCGGGCGGCGATAGAAGCCGATCCATGCCGCCAGCCAGACCACCGTCAGCAGGCCGGTCAGGATGAAGGCCCAGCGCCAGCCCATGGTGACGGCGATGACGGGCACGATCAGCGGCGTCAGGATCGCGCCGACATTGGACCCGGCATTGAAGATGCCGATGGCGAAGGCGCGCTCCTTCCTGGGGAACCACTCATTGGTCGCGGCGATGGCGGCGGGGAAGGTTCCCGCTTCCCCGATGGCGAGCGGAATGCGCGCAAGCAGCATCCCCGCCGTCGAGGTGAAGAAGATGTGCATGACGTGGCCGGCGGTCCACAATCCCACCGCCAGCGCATAGCCCGCCCGCGCCCCGATCCGGTCGATCAGCCGCCCGAAGAAGACATAGGCGATGCCGTAGCCCGCCTGGAACCAGATGGCGAGGTCGGCATAGCCGCTCTCGCTCCAGCCGTAGCGGGCCTGGAGATCGGGCTTGAGCGTCGGCAGGACCAGCCGGTCGACATAGCTCAGCACCACCGCCGCGAACAGCAGGGCGCAGACGATCCAGCGGACCTTGCCGGAGGGTTTGGGGATGGATCGGGTCATGGTCGGTCCCTATGATCCGTCATCCCCGCGCAGGCGGCGATCCGGTTCGCGCCCCATATCCAGCCGCAAGGCCGGGAGAGGGATACCCGCCCGCGCGGGGATGACGGAGAAGGAGGGGCAGGCACGGATCACCAACTGAACATCGTGCCGTCTTCCAGCCGGTTCACCGGCAGGAAGGCGCGCTTATATTCATATCCGGCGGCCAGTTGCTCGTCGATGTCGACGCCCAGGCCCGGCGCCTCGCCCGGATGCATCATGCCGTCGGAGAAAGTGTAGGCATGGGGGAAGACCGCGTCGGTCTCGGGCGTGTGGCGCATATATTCCTGAATGCCGAAATTGGGCACGCTAAGGTCGAAATGCAGCGCGGCGGCCATGCAGACCGGCGACAGGTCGGTCGCGCCATGGCAGCCTGTGCGGACCTGATAGAGATCGGCCAGCGCGGCGATCCGGCGCAGATGGGTGATCCCGCCCGCATGCACCACGGTCGCGCGGATATAATCGATAAGCTGGTTCTGGATCAGGTCCTTCGCGTCCCAGATCGAATTGAAGATCTCCCCCACCGCCAGCGGCGCGGTGGTGTGCTGGCGGATCAGCCTGAACGCCTCCTGATTTTCCGCCGGCGTCGCATCCTCCAGCCAGAAGGGGCGATATGGCTCCAGGTCCCGGCCCAGACGTCCGGCCTCTATGGGGGTCAGGCGGTGATGGATGTCGTGCAGCAGATGCACGTCCCAGCCCAGCGCTTCGCGGGCGGCCTTGAAGAGTTCGGGAACGACGCGAAGATATTTGGACGTGTTCCAGACATTTTCGGTCGGCAGGTCGGCGTCGGCGGGTTCGTAGAAATATTTGTCCTTCGACACGCCATAGGTCGACGCCATGCCCGGCACGCCGCATTGCAGGCGGATCGCCTTGTAACCCTGCGCCTGATATTCCAGCGCGGCGTTGATCGTATCCTCTATGGTCGTGCCATTGGCGTGGCCATAGACCGTCACCCCCTCCCGGCTGGCCCCGCCCAGGAGCTGATAGACGGGCAGGCCCGCAATCTTGCCCTTGATGTCCCACAGCGCCATGTCGACCGCGGCAATGGCGGTCATGGTGACGGGACCGCGCCGCCAATAGGCGCCCTTGTAGAGATATTGCCAGATGTCCTCGATCCGGTGCGCGTCCCGCCCGATCAGACAGGGAACGACATGGTCGGCCAGATAGCTCCCCACCGCCAGTTCGCGGCCGTTGAGCGTCGCGTCGCCCACGCCATGGACCCCCTCATCGGTGATGATCTTGAGCGTGACGAAATTGCGGCCGGGGCAGGTGACGATGACCTTGGCATCGATGATCTTGGGCATTGGACGATCCTGTTCAGATGATTTCGAGCGTGGTTTTCTGGAGATTTTCGCTGTCCGGCCCGGTCATGACGTCGAACAGGCCGGGTTCGACCACTTCCTCCATGTCGAGATTCCAGAGCGCGAAGGCGGCGGGGCCCAGCGTCATGCGCACGGCGCGGCTCTCGCCGGGCGCCAGCGTGATGCGTTCGAAGCCCTTCAGTTCCCTGATCGGCCGGGTGACGCTGGCGGTCTGGTCGCGGACGTAAAGCTGTACGACCGCATCCCCTGCCCTCTGCCCGGCATTGCGGACGTCGACCTCCACCGTCACCTCGCCGCCCGTGCCGATGCGCGGCGACGACAGGCGGGGCGGCCCGAATTCGAAATGCGTGTAGCTGAGGCCGAAGCCGAAGGGGAAGAGCGGCGAAATATCCTCGAACACATAGCCGCGCCGGGCCGATGGCTTGCGGTTGTAGAAGATCGGTATCTGCCCCGCGTCGCGCGCCACAGTGACGGGCAGCTTCGCGCCGGGATTGACGTCCCCGAACAGGATGTCGGCCATGGCGGTGCCGCCCTCCTGCCCCGGATACCAGCACTCCAGCAGCGCATTGGCGCCATCCGCGACCATGGGATAGCTGGGCGGGCGGCCGTTGATGGCGCACACCACCACCGGCTTGCCGGTCGCCTTCAGCGCGGCGAACAGGGCGTTCTGCTCGCCCAGCAGGTCCAGGCTCGTGCGGTCGCCCAGATGGTTCTTCGCAAAGCCTTCCCGGCTGGTCTGTTCCGTGTCGCCGATGGCGAGCAGGACGATGTCCGCGGTCTTCGCGACCTCGACCGCCTGCGCGATCAGGGCGCGGTTCTCCGCCGGGTCCGCCAGCAGCACCTCGTCCGCCGAGCGATCCTCGCTCCGCGTGATGAAGACGCCCTGGGCGTGGACGACCTCCGCCTTGCCCCTGAGCTTCGCCTGCACGCCTTCCAGCAGGGAGACGGTCTGGCGCGGGACGCTGCTATAACCGCCCAGTCGCGCAATGGCGGCATTGGGACCGATCACCGCAACCCGCCGGTGCGCGCCGGGCGTGAGCGGCAGCGTGCCGTCATTGCCGAGCAGCACGATGGAGCGATGCGCCGCCTTCAGCGCCAGTGCGCGCGCCTCCGCATTGCCGGTCAGCCGCTCATGATCCTTGCGCGGCCAGGGATTTTCGAACAGGCCCGCACGGAACTTGAGCATCAGCATCCGGGTGCAGGCCAGATCGACCGCCTCCAGCGGCACCTTGCCCGCGCGGACCTGTTCGACGAGCGTCCGATAGGTCTGGCCATCGGGCAGTTCGCAATCGACGCCCGCCCGCAGCGCGGCGCGCGCCGCCGCCTCCGGGTCGGGCTGGACATGGTGGATGCTGTCCAGTTCGTGGACCGCGCCATAGTCGCTGACCACGGCACCGTCGAAACGCCATTCCCCGCGCAATATGTCGTTCAGCAGCCAGCGGTTCTGGTGCGAAGGCACGCCGTCTATCTCATTATAGGACGGCATGACGGCGGCGATGCCGGTGCGCTTCACCACCTCCCGGAAGGGTGGAAAGAAATTCTCGCGCAGTTCCCGTTCGGAGATCGGCGCGGGCGCGATATTCTCGCCGCTCTGGGGTTGGCCGTGGCCGGTCATGTGCTTGAGCGTCGCCATGACCTTGTCCGGGCCGATCCGGCTGCTCTCGCCCTGAAGGCCGCGCACGGCGGCCACGCCCATCTCGGCGCAGAGATAGGGGTCTTCGCCGAAGGTCTCCTCGATCCGGCCCCAGCGCGGGTCGCGGGCAATGTCGACCACCGGCGACAGCGCCAGATGGACGCCGCGCGCCCGCACCTCGCGGGCGATGACGGAATGAACCTCCTCCATCAACTGGCGGTCGAAACTGCCCGCGAGCCCGATCGCCATGGGGAACATGGTCGCCTCTGTCGCCATGAGCCCGTGCAGCGCCTCCTCATGGAACAGCACCGGGATGCCGAGCCGCGTCTCCTCCGTCGCCCATTTCTGGACGGCGGTAATGAAGGCGACGGTATCGGCGGGCGTCCGCCAGCGCGCGCCCACGCCGCCCGCCTGGGTCGATCCGTTCGGCACGCCGCGGCGGTCGGACGGGCGGGTGATCTGGCCGAAGCCGTCGGGATAGGCCTTGCTCGCCTTGGCGGGAGAGAAGGTCAGATCGTCCATGATGTCGGCCTTGGTCGCCCAGAGCGCGATGATCTGGCCAACCTTTTCCTCCAGCGTCATGCGCGCCAGCAGGTCCCTGACGCGCAGGTCGTTGGGGGCGGAAGCATCCTTGTAGAGCGGCCCGCCCCTCCCCTTCGCGGCGGCGGGCGCGGCGGCGAGCAGCGAGGTCGAAGCGAGCAGGCCCAGCGCCTGCCGGCGCGCGAAACCGTTCATGGCACCACCGTCAGCGTTGCCGATTTGAGCGCGACCGAACTGTTGCCGGTCATGATCTCGAAATCGCCCGGCTCGACCACGCGGTCCATATGATCGTTCCACATCCGCAGCGCCTCCGGCCCGACCGTGAAGGTCACCGTGCGAACCTCGCCGGGCTTCAGCGTCACGCGCTGAAATCCCTTCAGCTCCTTGATCGGCCGGGTGACGGAACTGACCTTGTCCCGCACATATAATTGGACGACCTCGTCGCCCTCGCGCTGGCCGCCATTGCGCACGTCGACCGACACGCTGGCGGTGCCGCCGACGCCGATCTTCGCGGCCGACAGTCGCGGCGCGGACAGGTCGAAGCTCGTATAGCTGAGGCCGAAACCGAAGGGGTAGAGCGGATCGGTCGTATCGAAGAGATAGCCGCGCCGCGCGCTGGGCTTCGCATTGTAGAACATCGGCAATTGCCCCGCCGAGCGCGGGATGGTCACCGGCAGCTTGCCGCCCGGATTGACGTCCCCGAACAGCACGTCCGCCACGGCATGGCCGCCCTGCTCGCCCAGATACCAGCCCTCCAGAATGGCGTCCGCCTGTTCCGAAACCTTGACGGTGGAGGCAGGGCGGCCGTTGATGAGCACCACGGCGATCGGCTTGCCCAGCGCCTTCAGCGCGTCGAACAGGTCCTGCTGCTCCCCCACCAGGTCCAGGCTGGGCCGGTCGCCCAGATGATTGTTGGCCCAGCCTTCGCGGCTCGACTGTTCCGTGTCGCCCAGCGTCAGGACGATGCGATCGGCATGACGGGCCGCCTCGACCGCCTGCGCGATCAGGCGGCGGTTTTCGGCGGGATCGGACCGGACGACCTTGTCGGCCCACCAATCGTCATTCTCCGTGATCCTGACGCCCTGCGCGAAGACGATCTTCGCCCGGGTTCCGACTTTGGCCCTGATGCCTTCGAGGATCGAGACGCTATGCGGCGGCTGGCCATAATAGCCGCCCAACCGCGCCACGGCGGCGCTGGGGCCGATGACGGCGATGCTGCCCTCCGGCTTCAGCGGCAGCATGCCGTCATTCTTGAGCAGGGTGATGGAGCGCTGCGCCGCCTTGAGCGCCAATGTGCGGGCCTGCGCACTATTGGTGATCTTCTCCGACGCCGCCGCATCGGCATAGGGATTTTCGAACAGGCCGGCGCGGAATTTCAGTTCCAGCATGCGCCGCACGGCACGGTCGACCAGCGCCTCGCTGATCTTGCCCTCGCGCACCTGCCGGCCGAGCGTCGCATAGGAGAGGCCATCGGGCAGGTCCGCATCCACGCCCGCATCCAGTGCGCGCCCCGCCGCCTGTTCCAGATCGCCGGCGATATGGTGGATGCTCATCAACTGGTCGATTGCCGAATAGTCGCTGACCACCGCGCCCTTGAAGCCCCATTCGCCGCGCAGCACATCGCGCAGCAGCCAGCGATTGGCATGGGAGGGCACGCCGTCGATTTCATTGTAGCTGGCCATCACCGCCTCGATCCCGGTGCGTTTCACCACCTGTTCGAAGGGCGGAAAGAAATTCTCGCGCAGTTCGCGTTCGGAAACCGGCGCCGGACCGACATTGGTGCCGCTTTCGGGCTGGCCATGGCCGGTCAGATGCTTGAGCGTCGCGAACACCTTGCCCGGCGGCAGCAGGCGCGAACGCCCCTTGCCTTGCAGCCCCTCGACAGCGGCCACCCCCATTTCACCGACCAGATAGGGGTCTTCGCCATAGGTTTCCTCGATCCGGCCCCAGCGCGGATCGCGGGCGATGTCGACTACGGGGGAAAGGACGAGGCTGACGCCGCGCGAGCGGATTTCGCGGGCGATGACGGCATTCACCTCGCGCAGCATGTCAGGGTCCCAGGACGAGGCCAGGGCAATCGACTGCGGAAAGCTGGTAGCGCCAACAGCCGCATAGCCGTGCAGCCCTTCCTCATGGAACAGGATCGGAATGCCCAGCCGCGTCCGCGTCGTCGCCCAGCGTTGCAGCGCATTGACCAGCGCCACTGTCTGGCGCGGATTTCGGCCGGGAACTTCGCGGGGGGAAAAAGCCCCCTTGGCATCGGACGGGCGGGTGAACTGCCCCATGCCATGGGGAAAGATCTGCGCCAGTTTCGATGGGTCGAGCTGCAACCTGTCGTCGAAAATCTTGACCTTGTCGGTCCACACCGCCGTGATCTGGGCGATTTTCTCCTCCAGCGTCATGCGGGAGAGCAGATCGTCGACCCGCGATTCGATGGGCGCGGAAGCATCCTTGTACAGCGGACGCGCGCCCATCGACGCAGGCGCCGCCAGAACGGGGACGGCGGGCGTCGCGACCGTCAGCGTCAGCAGCGAAACCGCGCCCAACAGCTTGCGGAACCGGATCACGAAACAGCCTCTCCCCTTTTTTGCGGCGGCTTCCAGCTTTTTGCTTGCCGCATCCCAACTGATAGCGTTAACATTGCTCAGACAAGAGCGGCCTGTCAATGCCCTTCGATCCGAAGCGTCGGTTCGGGCGAAGACGGGAAGGAGAGGAAAGGGGATCTATGTTCGCGCGCCTGTTCTGCTGGACCGTCGCCACCGCCGTGATGACGGCGCCCGCCATGGCGGAGGACGGCTATGATCTGTGGCTGCGGCACGAAAAGGTGCAGGATGGCGGCAAAATGGCGCGGCACGCCACGGCGGTCGTTGCGCCGGGCCGCGGTGCGACTGCGCTGGCCGCCCGCGATGAACTGATGCGTGGCCTTGCGGGCGCGAATGGCGCGGCGCCGGCGCTGGCTGACAAGCCCATGAATGGCGCGATCTGGCTGGCGACTCCGGCTTCCGCCCCCGATCTGCCGGTGAAGCTCGATGGGCTGGGCGAAGAGGGCTATGCCATTCGCTCGGTCACGCTGGACGGCCAGTCCGTGACGGTGATCGCGGCCAATGGCGATGCCGGACTTCTTTATGGCGCCTATGCCTATTTGCGGCTGGCGGAAACGGGCGCCCCGCTGGACCGGCTCGACATTCGCAGCGCGCCGCGCATGAAGCTGCGCTTGCTCAACCATTGGGACAATCTGGATGGCACGGTGGAGCGCGGCTATGCCGGGCAATCCATCTGGGACTGGTGGCGCCTGCCCGACTGGAAGGGGCCGCGATACACCGACTATGCCCGCGCCAATGCCTCCATCGGCATCAACGGCACGGTCCTCAACAATGTGAACGCCAGGTCCGAC
The DNA here is from genome assembly GCF_019873065.1 of Sphingobium sp. PNB. NCBI lineage: Bacteria > Pseudomonadati > Pseudomonadota > Alphaproteobacteria > Sphingomonadales > Sphingobiaceae > Sphingobium > Sphingobium sp. PNB. Next base: position 23,163 of record NZ_JAINEZ010000030.1, on the reverse strand, counting down.
AGCCTGACCGCGCCCTATATCGCCAAGGCGGCGGCGCTGGCGGACGTGTTCCGGCCCTATGGCATCAAGGTCTATCTGTCGGTGAAATGGACCGCGCCGATGGAGCTGTCCGGCCTCGGGACCGCCGATCCGCTCGACCCGGCAGTCGCCGCCTGGTGGAAGGCGAAGGCCGACGAGATCTACAGGGCCATTCCCGATTTCGGCGGCTTCCTGGTGAAGGCGAACAGCGAAGGGCAGCCGGGGCCGCAGGATTACAAGCGCACCCATGCCGATGGCGCGAACATGCTGGCCGCGGCCGTGAAGCCGCATGGCGGCATCGTGATGTGGCGCGCCTTCGTCTATGCGCATGACAATCCGGACGACCGCGCCAAGCAGGCCTATAACGACTTCAAGCCGCTGGACGGCCAGTTCGCGGACAATGTGCTGGTGCAGGTGAAGAACGGCGCGATCGACTTCCAGCCGCGTGAGCCTTTCCATCCTCTGTTCGGCGCCATGCCCCGGACGCCGCTGATGATGGAATTCCAGATCACCAAGGAATATCTGGGCCAGTCGACCCACCTCACCTATCTCGGCCCCTTGTTCGAGGAGACGCTGAAAAGCGACACCTTCGCCCGCGGCAAGGGGTCGACCGTGGCCAGGGTGATCGACGGATCGCTGGAGGGCCACAAGCTGACCGGCATTGCCGGCGTCGCCAATATCGGCGCCGACCGCGACTGGAGCGGATCGATCTTCAACCAGGCGGACTGGTACGCCTTCGGCCGCCTTGCCTGGGATCCGGATCTGTCGGCGGAGGCAATCGCACGCGAATGGGCGGCGCAGACTTTCTCGACGGATGCAAAGGTGGCCGATCGGGTGGTCGCCATGATGATGGGATCCCGGGAGGCGGCGGTCGACTATATGACCCCGCTCGGCCTGTCCCATGTCATGGGCACCGGCCATCATTACGGCCCGGCTCCCTGGATTTCAGAGCTTGCCCGGCCCGAATGGAACCCGGTCTATTATCACAAGGCGGACGCGCAGGGGATCGGCTTCGACCGGACGAGGACCGGCAGCAACGCCATCGCCCAATATGCCCCGCCGGTCGCCAGGATGCTCGCCGACCCGAAGACGACGCCGGAACGCGACCTCCTCTGGTTCCACCATGTCGGCTGGGACGCGAAGCTGAAATCGGGCGAAACCCTGTGGAACGGCCTCATCCGCCATTATGACGCGGGGGTCGCCTATGTCGCGGCCATGCGCAGGACGTGGGACAGCCTGCGCCCCTATGTCGATGCGGAACGCTTCGCCCAGACGCAGTCCTTCCTCGGCATCCAGCATCGCGAGGCGAAATGGTGGCGCGATGCCAGCATCGCCTATTTCCAGACGCTGTCCAAACGCCCGCTGCCGGCGGGCACGGCACCGCCGGAACATGATCTGAACTGGTACAAATCGCTCGCTTTCCCCTATGCGCCGGGCAATCCATGACTGGCTTTCAATGGCCGCAAAGGCTAGGCCGTGAACGACCATGAACGAACGTAAGCCGCCGACAATCCGGGAAGTCGCAGCGCGGGCCGGCGTGTCCGTGATGACCGTGTCGCGCGTCGCGAACAAGCAGAGCTGGGTCAGCCCCCAGACCCGAGCCCGGGTGGAAAAGGCGATCGCGGAACTGAACTATGCGCCCAATGTCTCCGCCCGGGCGCTGGCCGGGGGCGACGACCGGCGAGTGGCGCTGCTTTACCGCAATACGACGACCTCCGCCTATCTGGGCGAACTGTTGCTGGGCGGGTTGGACGAGGCGGCGAAGCATCACCTCCACCTGGTGGTGGAACAGTGCGAGATGGGCGCCACGGCGCAGGACATCGTCGCCCAGGTTCTTCAGGCGCGCGTTTCCGGCGTCATCGTGCCGCCGCCCCTGTGCGACTGGGACGAACTGGCGCAGGCGCTCGGGCGGCAGGGCATTCCCTGGGTCGCGATCGCGCCGGACGAGAACCATGGCATGATGGTCGTCGCGATAGACGACCGCCAGGCCGCGAGCGAGATGACGCGGCATCTGATCGACCTCGGCCACCGCCGCATCGCCTTCATCCAGGGCAATCCCCAGCACCGTTCCAGCGCGCGACGGCTGGAGGGCTTTCGCGTCGCCATGACCGCGCAAGGCCTGCCGGTTGAGGAAGATTATATCGTCGAGGGCGATTTCAGCTACCGGTCCGGGCTGGAGGCGGCGGCGCATCTGCTGAGCCTGAAGACGCCGCCGACAGCGATCTTCGCCTGCAACGACGATATGGCCGCGGCGACCATCACCATCGCGCATCAGCGTCAGATCAGCGTGCCGGCCGATCTGACGGTCTGCGGTTTCGACGACACGCCGCTTGCCGCCGCGATCTGGCCCACGCTCACCACCATCCGCCAGCCGATTCGCGACATGAGCCGGGCCGCCATGACCCTGCTGGCGGAAGCGATGAAGGGCGGGGAAGAAGTCGACGGGCGGGGGTTGGCGCGACTGGACTACAGCCTGGTCCGCCGGCAATCCGACGCGGTTCCGCGCCTGCACCACCGACGGGGGTAGCGGGCTGGGCCCGCCAGCCATGTCCTGCCGCAAGGGCTGGAGCAGGTCTCCACCGCTATCCTGGGGCCTGAAATTTCCTAGGCAAAGCGCGCCAGCAACTGGTTGAGCAGCGGACGCAAGCGGCGGATCTCATCGCGATGCGTGGCCGACAGCTTCGCCAGCAGGTCCAGAGCGCCCAGCGTCAATTGCAATTGCGAGCGCCGCCGGTCCGTGGCGCTGGCATGGCGCGTCACCAGCCCCAGCTTTTCCAGCCGGTCGACCAGCCCCGTCGCGCTGTGGGGCTTCAGCAACAGTCGCCGCGCGACATAGCCGACGGTCGCATCCTCGGCCGGCGCAGCGCGCAGGGCGAGCAAGGCCTGATGCTGCTGCGGGGTGAGTCCCACCCTGGCCGCCCGCTCGCTGCTGAACGCCTGGAACTGTCGCAGAGCGAAGCGGAATTCCGCCAGCGCCGCATAATCTTCATCCTGCAATATGGCGCCGTCTGCTTCCATCTGACCTTCATCTTCATGTATCGCGTCGCGATTTGATCGCGCAGCCTGACGCATCAAAGAAGGATTTGCATGATTCGGGAACCCCCGCGTCGGTCCCGGCGCGATTTCTACCGGCGGCAGAGGAACATCGGCGCGTGCGGGCGATCTGCGGCTAGCCCGCCGGACTGACGGCGTCATTGAAATAAGGCATGGCCACATAGGTGATCAGGCCATTGGCAGATCCCACCAAGGCATTCATCGCCTTCGCGGTCAGCCAGGCATTGCGGAGGCTTTCCGCTCCCCGGTAAGGACGGCCAAGCAGACCCTTCCAAATCGCGATCAGCCATGGTTCGCTCCGACTAAAGGCGTTCAGGCTGTGGAGTGAATGCCTTCAAGCCAAGATCCGGCACAAGATGGCCGGTAGAAGCGGCATGATCTGCTCTGTCTCAGCCAGTGGCAGACGCGCGTGCACCAACACTCCCCGAACAACGCCAAGACATGATCGCAGGAAATATGCGGCGGGGTCTTGGTATGTCCACCAGTTTGTGGCAGATCATATAGGATAGGATCGACCGAGAGAGTCGCGATACGAATCTTTGCTGGTGAGGATGAGTTGAAAGGGACGTTCACAAGCTGGGCCCGCAAGGTCCGCAATATGGCTGCTCCGCCGGGCAGGAAGCGAAGCCATTCCCGTGCCCCGCGCCCGGCGGGTGCGGCGCTGGCGGCGATGGCGGTCGCTTTCCTCTTGCCGATGCCGGCCGGAACGGCGCCCTTGCCGCCCGTGCGCATCCTGCTGTTCGCGGGACCGAAGCAGCATGGCGCGCCCGGCCGCCATGAATATGAGAAGGACCTGCGCGAACTGGCCTGGCTGCTCGAACATTCCGGCGCGGCGCGGGAGGTGAAGACGCAGGTCGTCGTCGGAGAAAAGCCGCGGGATCGGGCAATGCTGGAGGCGGCCGACGCCATCGTGATCGACGGCAATGGCGACTGGCTGAAGCGCGAAACCGGGGCGATCTTCCAGCAATATGCCGAAACGGACGGTCTGGGCTATAATGCCGAGACCAGTGCCGCGCTCAAGGATTTCGACGCGCTTCTGAAGCGCAGGAAGACGGGGCTGGTCGTCTATCATTATACGATGTTCGTCGATAACCGGGCAGGCCGCCTCTATCTGAACGATTGGCTGGGCGGCGTCTGGATTCCCTATGTCTCGCACAATCCCGTCGACACATGGGCGATCAGGCCGATCCCCGGCAAGCATCCGATCCTGCGCGGGGTCAAGCCCTGGACGCCGCGGGAGGAAATGTACGCGCGCTATTTCCTGCCCGACAATCCCCGCCGCACGCCGTTGCTCACCGCCCGGCCGTCACAGGCGGCCAATGGCACCGGCGGTCCGGTCGCCTGGGCCTATGAGCGGCCCGACGGCGGACGTTCGGTCGTGTGGGGCGGCAACGACTTCCATGACAACATGCACCTCTATCCGCAGCAACGCCGGTTCCTGGTGAATGGAATACTGTGGGCCGCAGGGGTCGAGGTGCCGCGCGGCGGCGCGAACGACCAGATGCCGCCGGAATTCTAGAATGGAAGATCCGACCGGCCGCTGCGCGGATCGGCGCTGCGCCACGCACTGGATGGGGAGAGACCGAGCCATGGGATTTGACCGGCGGCTGATGGGCGCCGCCCTCGCCTTCGCGGCCATGCTGCTGCCGCAGCACGCGCTGGCCGAGGACGGCTTCTTCACGCGCGAACAGGTGATCCGGCATACGCCGGCCTGGACCGGCGAACGCTTTCCGGACGGACGGCCGAAGGTCCCCGACGACATTCTGGAGCGGATGCGGGAAGTCACTCTGGAGGAAGCCTGGGCGACGCTGCGCAGCGCCGGCTTCAACCATCAATATGAGGATGGCTGGCTGTCCATCTTCCCCGACAAGGTGCTGGTCGGTCGGGCGCTGACCTCCCAATGGCTGCCCGGCCGCCCGGACATCCAGACCGTGCTGGAAAAGCAGGGCGCCGACGACGGACGCAAGGGCGCCATGAACGCCTGGCCGGTCGACATGCTGCAAAAGGGCGACGTCTATGTCAGCGACCATTTCGGGCTGAAGCAGGACGGCCCATCGATCGGCGACAATGTCGGCAACGCCATCTACGCCCGCAGCGGCAACGGGGTCGTCTATGACGGGGCGGTGCGCGACATCAACGGCCTCAGGGAACTGCCGAATTTCGTTTCCTTCGTCCGCTCCTACGATCCGTCGCATCATTTCGGCGCCATGGCGACGGGCGCGCGGCTCAATTCGACGATGGTGGGCATCAACGGTCCGATCCGCATCGGCAAGGCGACCGCCATGCCCGGCGATGTCGTGCTGGGCCGGGACGGCGGCGTGCTGTTCATCCCGCCGCAACTGGCCGAAAAGGTGGTGAAGCTGTCGGAGAATACGCGGCTGCGCGACATGTTCGGCCATATGCGCCTGCGCGAGGGCAGATATACCGCCGGCCAGATCGACACCCGCTGGACCGACGCGATCGAGGCGGACTTCTTCGCCTGGCTCCAGGCCAATCAGAACAAGCTGCCCGTGAAGCCCGACGCCGTAAGGCAGATCATCCGCGATCATGAAGCGGGCATCCCCTATGAGGGATGACCGGCCCGCAACCCACCCTTCCCCCCGAAATGCTTGAGAAAGGCCCCGCCAACATGGACTTCCGCCTCCCCTTCGCCACCCTCCTAAGTCTCTGCCTGGCCGGGGCCGCCCAAGCCGCCACACCCGCCGAAGTGGTCGCCCGTCATGTCGAGAGCATGAAAGCCGGCAAGTTGCAGCCGATCATGGACGATTACTCCGCGGACACCGTCGTCGTGACTCCCCAGGGGCTGGTCGCGGATCAGGCGCCGGCCAAGGGGCCGGGCATCTATTCGGGTCAGGCGCAGGCGCGGCGCGTTTTCACGACGCTGACCGACAAGGATCATCATCCCGGCATCAAGGCGATGGAAACGACCATCGAACCGGCCGGCCCGGACAGCGTCATCCTGCATTGGGTCCAGTTCAAGGGGCAGCCCCAGCAGGTCTCGGGCAAGGACGCCTTCATCGTGCGCGACGACAAGATCGTGTTCCAGGCCATCTTCGTCGACTGACCGCAGCCGGCGGACAGTACCGGCCTCAGCGCGACCGGATTGCAAGGTCCGGCCGCGCTGAGATTCAGGCGGCGATCGGTGGGACATTTTCCTCGAATTCAGCTTATTGAACCGAAGTCGTCACCATAGCCCACTTGCGCGTAGACACGGACAGGTTGCGAATGCGGCAGGCTTTGACCTGCCTGTCCCAACTATTCGCATGCAAATATCAACAGCCGTTCCCGATCAACTGCCCCTTCATCAGGCGAGCGGGCTTACGACGTCGAGCCACTCGGTGATGGCCAGTGGGACCTTGTCCGCGCCATCCCGCAGGTCATAAAGCGCTTCGCCGCCAAGCTGGACCCGGCACACGGTGAAGGCCCGCTTTTCGTCACGGCTGTTGTCCGTCAATATGGAGGCGTCGGCCACGCCCAGCGCGTGCGATATGGCCTTCTGCGTCCTGGGAAACCGCAGACGAGTTTGCCGGTGTCGACGCCGTGGCCATGTTCAAGCACGCGCTGGCTGACGCGCAATATGGACAGATCGGCGTTCGAAAGACCGACGAAAAATAGCAGGACGAAATAACCCGCCGCCCGAAGATCGGTTATCGTGTCGAGTTTCGAGGCAGCCGTGCCGTCAGGCCGCTCTTCCCAATGGCTGGAGACGGTTTCGGTTGCGAATGGCACCTTCGCGGCCATGGCATGGGCGGCGAACGTATTCACGCCATTTTACGCCACCTGCATCCAGCCGAGGTTTGTGTCGCGCAATTCCTGCGCCCAGTCCACAAGCGATCCGTCCCCCTGGGCTTCCGGCAGAATCGAAAGCATCATGCGATCCGCGTTCAGCAACGGCAGCTGGAGCTTTTGCGCAAGAATCTTACGCCACATCGTCGATTCGCCCGACCCGTTATGACCGGCCAGAATGATCGCGAGCGGCTTGTCGGTCCTGACCTGTGCGGAAAGTATCTGGTCTACCGCGCCCTTGAGCGCCGTCACGCAAATTCTTGAAACTTGCCGTCGACAAGCTGGCCGCGACTCACCTGTCCGTTGAGCTTACGGATGACGATCTTGGGATTATCTTCATCAACCGAATAGAGCGGCACATTCTTGCGCTGAGGAATAGCCACCCCGCCCCGCACGATACGAGCCGCGGCACGCTCCAACGCCTGGGAGCTGCGCTTGACATTATCCTTGACGAGCGCGGCCGACGGCTTCTGGGCACTGACGGTCACATTACCCAGTTTGGTGGTGACCGTCCGCGTGCGCTTCGAGCCCGCAGGCCCGATGATAATCCCGGTCTTTCCGTCGCGCATGCTCGCCGAAGCCATTTTGCTCCGCTTTGCCATAAGCCCGATATAGCTCTTCCGCAGATCAAGTTCCAGCCGTCATGATCGCCAGGAAATCCATCGGATCGTCCTCACGCGAAAGCTCGCGCGCCGCCTCATGGAGGGTAACGTGCGTCGCGGGGTGTATCACCCAAGTCTCGAACATGGCCTGTCCCAGCTTGATCGCCATGTGCGCCCGGCCCCGACAGGAATGTTTCTTTCATGGCGGGGACTGAGGGATCACGAGGAGCGCAGGTCGCCCGCGGCCACGCAAGAGCCGCTTGTGGCCGCGGGCGGAAAGGATCAATATTTGAAGCCGACCTTGAAGAAGATGGTGCGCGGCGGGTTCTGAGCGCCTTGCAGCAGCAAGGTGCCCGCATAGGGCCCGGCCTTGATGGCCGTGCCGATCGGCGTGAGCGTAGAATAATAAAATTCATTGCCGATGTTGCGCGCCGTCAGCGTGAAATCCCACCGCTTGTCAGCAGTCTGGAAACCGATGAAGGCATTTACGAAATGCTTCGAACCGATCCGATATTGGGGATTGTTGAGCTGGTCGGAGAAATAGCCGGTCTGCCAGTTGACGCTGCCGCCGAACTTGATCGCGCCCAGCCCCTCAATCGGGATCGAACAGTCGGCGGACGCGAAATATTGCCATTTCGGCTGACCGGGAAATTGCTTGCCCGTATAGTTATAGGCGGGAACGGTGCCAGCGCCGGCGCCGAATAATCGTCATATTCGGTTGTCAGATAGGTGACATTGAAAGCCAGCGACAGATTGTTGGTCGGCTCTGCCGAGGTTTCCAGTTCGAAGCCCTGCGTGTGCGCTGACGGCGCATTGCCGCGCGTGCTGACATAAGTGCCGGAGATCGGACTGAACGCCGACACCGCTGTCTGCAGATCCTTATAGTCGTTATAGAAACCTGTAGCGTTGACCCTCAGCCGGCGATCGAACCAGTCTGTCTTGAAGCCGATCTCGAACGCATTGACCGTCTCAGGATCATAGGGCAGCGCGGTGGCAAGGTTAAGCGCGCGGTAAAGCCGCCCGCGTCGAAACCCTTGGCATAGTTGGCGAACAGGAAGATCGTCGGCGTTGCCTGGTAGGAAATGCCTGCCTTCGGCGTGAACGCATGCCAGGTCTTCTTGTTGAGCACGCCGCTATTGTCGAAATTTACCTGCGTCGCGGCGACAGTGACGCCCAGCGCGGGGATCGCGCCGCCTGTCTTCACCTGCGGATAGAACGTCGGATCGATCGGATGGCCGTCCAGGTCATAGTTGACGCCCTGAAAATCGAATGCGCGCCGGATGCTGATATAGCGCCCGCCGGCGGTCAGCGTCAGCCGGTCGGTCAGGCGATAATTGGCCTGGAGATAGGCTGAATAATTATACGTTACGGTCTTGCCGATCTGAGGGCGATGACTTCATAGGCGGGCGCCCTGGGATTCATGCTCTCGACCTTGCGCAGCCCGCTCCGGGGGAGATCGATCGTGCGGGTGGCGATGCGGCCTTCGAGGCGACCGTTGATTTCACGAACTTCAACGATGTTCATTGACTTGACCTTTCATTCTGTCGCTCGAAACCCATTTTTCGGCGACAAAAATCTGAGATCCCTCTCTTGTCTGATCCCGGCGGCGCGGCTGGACGCGTCCGCCTCCGCATCGGCACGACCTCTCCAGACCAAGGTCCCCATTCGCGCGCGTGTATCGCCCACTGACAGCCGCGCGATGTCTTCCCCCCCTCCCCACACGCCACCACGGCAGGGATGAACGCCCGCGAGGGCCGAGACCCGAGCAGCGGGACTCGGGGCGCCAGCCCGTCAGCCCGTTGCCCGCGCATGCGCGGGCAGTCACCCAGCCTCAAACCCCACACCGTTCCACCCTTGACGCCCTGCACCATCTGACGACAGACAGATTCCATGGCTTCTTCCAAAACCCTCAACCAGGCCAATCTCGAGACGCTGGGCGCCAATCGGCTGGCGCAATTACTGCTGGAGCTCGTGGCGGTGGATGCCCAGACCAAGCGGCGCCTGCGCCTGGAGCTTGCCAGCGCAAACGGCAGCGGCGATGTCGCTGGAGAGGTCGCCAAGCGCCTCGCCACCATCGCCAAGGCGGAGGCCTTTGTCGACTGGAACAAGGTGAAGCCCCTCGCCCGGGATATCGAGGCGCAGCGGCGCGCGATCATGGAGCATATCGCGCCCACCGATCCGGCAACGGCGTTCGAGCTGCTCTGGAAGCTGATCGCGCTGGCCCGTCCGGTGCTCAGCTGGTGCGACGACAGCCATGGTACGCTGGGCACCGTGTTTGCAACGGCACTCTCTGTTCTTGGCGCGCTGGCCGCTGCGGCCCGCCTGCCCACTGACCAGCTTGTCGACCGGGTGTTCGACAGCGTCTGCGACAATGACCATGGCCAGTTCCACGGCCTCGTCACCCTGATGACGGAGCCGCTTGGCGAAGCAGGATTGAAATCCCTCAGGCGCAAATTCGAGGCCATGGCGCGCGAAGTACAGCAGCGGCCGCCCCAGGGCGAACGGCGCGTCATCGGCTTTGGCTCAGGCGGCGTTTTCTACGAGGATGAGATGGAAGCCCGGCGGCATGAGCGGCTTGTCCGCCAGGCGCTGGTCGACATTGCCGATGCGCTGGGCGATGTCGATGCCTTCATCGCGCAATGTCCGGCCGACCAGCGCCATAATCCCGCGATAGCCGCAGCCATTGCCGAGCGCCTGCTGGCTGCGGGCCGCGCGGCGGAGGCGATAGCCGCGCTCGACGCGGCCGAAGCAATACGGCGTAAAGGTGGTCATTGGCCAAACTGGGATCGGGTACGGATCGCGGCGCTCGATGCGCTGGGCCATGCAGAATGCGCTCAATGCGGATGACCGAAACCAAAACGCTGTAGAATATAACATAGCTGCCGTGCGGCTTGGACCGGAGCCCGGCACGAATCTCAGGCCGGGCAACGCCGGACCGGGGGAAGTCGGCGATCTTCGCACAAGCCCCTTCGAGTTCATCAACGAAGGTGACGGCCAGAAGAACATTGTCGCGCGCGGTAAAGGTGGCGATCGCGACAAGATCAGCAGCAGCAGCCGGCGAAAATTCGAGACCCATCAACTATCGGTAGCGCCGGCGGCCATATTCGCGATCCGCTGCCGGGCGTTCGCGAAAGCCTCACTGGCGGGAATGCCCGGGCCGCTGGCAGCGCCCCGTTCGATCTCGGCACGGAGCGCGTCAAGCCGAGCCTGGCGGATGGCGTCCTGCTCTTCGAGCAGCCGGAGGCTGTCGCGAACGACCTCGCTGGCAGACGCGTAGCGGCCGCTGTTCACCTGCTGCTTGATGAAGCCCTCGAAATGCGGCCCCAGGGTGAAACTGGAAGGCATGGCCAAACTCCTCTGTCGATGATGAATATCACTTTATGATAGTAGCATGCAAGACACAGATTGACGAAGACTGCGGCGTTTGCGCCTGGTAACCGGGCAAAGAGTGATCGCCTCCGCTGACCACGCCGAAAAACGTCGAGGCAGACGGACTGCCTTCATCATGCACGCACGAGGCAGGTCGGCATGCCGCCATCCTTTCCAGCGGATCGCCCGCGAGATTTTTTGCCGGGGAACGCTGCCCATGGGGCAGAAAAATCGCCTGACGAGATATAGGTTAAATCGCCAACAGAGCACGGATTTTTGCCTGAACTTCCAGCAGCGCCGCTTGCGATACTGTTCCTTTTTTGGTCGCCTTCCGTGTCATCCAGTCAACACTTTTGAGCTGATCTGCCAATACAGCACTTGGCAGGTTCTGGCTGATTAACACCTCAAAGGGATAGCCTTTGATTTTGCTCGTCATAGGACAACAAATCATCATCCCGCGCACGCGATTATAGGCTGCCGGTGACAGGACAAGGGCAGGTCGATGACCAGCCTGTTCATGTCCAGCCTGGGGATCAAAGTTTAGCCAGACGATATCGCCCATGTCGGGGACATATTTGGCCATTACCAAAGCTCATTGCCGACAGGCGGACCGAAATCGACGTTTTCAGGAAAGTTTTCAGGCTTCATGCCCGCCAGCAACCCCTCAAGAGTGAAGGCAGGTGCGGTGATCGGCTCGATGATGACCCGGCCCTCTTCTTCCCTGACATCCACCTCCTGATCGATATGCAGCGCAGCCGCGGCCATAATCGAGGAAGGAATCCTGACCGAAGCACTATTACCCCACTTTTTCACTCGCACACGCATAACCATCTCCACCGTATCGATATTGATAATACATTATCATAACACGAACATGTATCAACATTGTATCGACTTTCGGTGTATGGGGTGTGCACAAGTTGGTGCCGATGTCGTCGGCAACCGATACGGATTTGCCGGATCTGACCAGTCGATGTTTTCGATCACCCAGTTGGGCGCGAAATCCCAGTCAAAGCAGAGCGAATAAGTTCCGCTGACCTTCTGCCACGCCGTCTCGACCGCATTCGTCCAGCCCACGACGACGAGGCGACGGACCAATGGCGGCAACCGTGCACAGCTTCATGGCGACCAAGCGTCATGTGCGGCCGGACGAGGCGTCGCCGTGTCGGGAGGGCGGCCGAGAAAGGCAGCCAGACGCTTCACATGGCGCACATAATCCTTCTGGGTGTGGGGACCGAGACCGCGCATCATCATGTCGTGCTACATCCGTTGACGCAGTAGGCTGATCGGGGCGGTGTTGATCGAGACAGTCACGGCAAGTTCCTCTTCGCTGAAGAAACTTCCAACCTCAGTGGGCAACCTCGCCCGCTAAAGGCCCATATTTACCGCACTAACGCGCCCCAAGCGACCCTCCCGTAGAGCGGGTTAGTGCAAGGGTCGTCACCGGCGCTGCCCGTACTGCTGCTGACGTATGCCCTTGCTTCCGTCCTCATTATTCCTTATCTTGTGGACAGGGGACTGGTCTTATGTCGAAATCTATAACTTTGAATGTCCGCGTCAGCGGCTCTCTCAGCGATTTTGTGTCCGCTAACGTCGGGGAGGCGGGGGCCTATGAAAATGTGAGCGAGTATGTTCGAGACCTGATTCGGCGTGACAAGGAACGGGTCGAGAGCGAACGGTTGGCGCTCTTAAAGGCCGAGTTGACCGCCGCATTTGCCGTATCAGAGAACGAATATCTGCCGCTTGATGCCGACGCAATTATTGCCCGTAACGCTCGCAACTAAGTCTCATGATCAGTTATCGCGTGCAGCACGCCGCCGGCCGCCGGATAGATGACATTTACAACTATACACGCGAGCAATGGGGACAGGATCAGGCCGACCGTTATATTCGCTGCCTTTTTGTTCGCTTTGAAGATATTGCCGAACGCCGCATTGCTTGGCGGGATATCCCCCGGGGACTCGGCGTCGAAGGCTTCTATTGCCGGTATGAGCATCATTATGTCTATTGGCGTATCTTGTCCGATGGTGCCGTTGGTATTGTCACCATTTTGCACGAGCGCATGCATCAGATCGAGCGTTTCCGAGAGGATGTGCCGAATTGATCCCTAGCCGTGTTGAGTTGGCTTTCAGAGATCTTCCGATGACAGCAGCCTAAACCGTCGGTCCGCTGCACCGCAGGGCAAGATGGCTGACCCGCGCGTCGATCTGCTTGAGGAAGTCGAGGAATTCGGTTGCCCGGTGGCGCTTGTAGCATTTGCCGATCACGAAGCCTGAGGCGATGTCGAGCGCGGCGAACAACGAGGTCGTGCCGTGCCGAACGTAGCTGTGGGTGCGGCGCTCAGGTACGCCGGGCATCATCGGCAGAACCGGCTGCTCGCGGTCGAGCGCCTGGATCTGGGACTTCTCGTCGACGCTGAGAACGAGTGCACGGTTGGGCGGCGACAGATACCCCAGGCGATTATCCACCCCTCCTCAAATCCCAGTATGCCGAGCGCGGTGAGCACGCCCACCCGCCCAAGCAAAATAACGGCATAGGATACCGGACTGGCGACGATGATATCCAGCAACTGTTGGCGACGATCAACGGAGACGACTTCACCCGCGACAAAGAAACCCATCTGTCCGATCGTCATCAGCAGCGATGCGCTGAGGGCGAAAGGGGCCAGATCAATGCGGCCAGAATGGATGAGGATCGCCATCGACGGCAGCGTCAGCAGTGGAATGACAAGGATCGGCAACAGATCCTCGACATTATGGCGCGTCAACGCGAGTTGCATTCTGCTAGCGGCTAATAGCAATCTCAACCTCAATGTGCGGCTTCCCCCAAGGCCGCATAGTTACTTCCAGGCTTCGCTTTCCATCAAATTGCTATTTCTCAGCCAACTATTAGGCTTGTTGACCAATGGATGACCGGCAGGTTCGCTTCAGATCATATATGACATTGCCTTGGTCAGCAGGGTTGGGAATGTCGAGCGCCGCCCCATCAGGCCTTCCCCATCACGCCCGATCCGATGCACGTAGCCCGCCGGGGTCAGCGCTTCCTTGTCCTGGGGCATGGCCAGACCTTTCGCGTCGCAGCGAATACGGTCCTGGATGCCGAAGCGCTGCGTTCTTCCGGATTGTCGCGCAGATAATCCACCGTCACATTCCTCAGCTGGCTGATCGTCACATCGGCCGGAATGCAACTTTTCAGTTTATTGACCTCCCGCGTCGTATTGAATGCATCGACGGCGCCGGTGATATAGGCGATGCACTCATAGGTCTTCTCCAGATAATCATTGCTGCTGCGCGGAGTGGAGCAAAGCTCGTAAAGCTCTTCCCCGGTGTAGAAGCCGGCCAGCGCCGCTGGAGAGCAAGTCCCCGCCGCAACCGCCAGCAGCAGATAAGCCGGTTTGCCAGATTTCATCATCTACACTCTCAAAAGCACGATAAAGGATCGCAGAACTATACAGCCCTCCAACGGCAAACTTCCGCTGCTGCTAACCGGTTTCCCGCGTCGCGACCGTCGATGCCGCAAAATCGCGGGCGTGATCGAGGAAGGCCCTGAACGCCGCGGACGGATTTCGCCGGCTTGGATAATAGAGGCATAGTGATGAAAGCGGTGGTGTCCAGTCTTCCAGAACGCGAACGAGACGTCCTGCGGCCACGTCTTCCTGAATATCGGATTCCATGAAGAAGCCTATGCCGAAACCGTCCAGGACGGCAATGCGCGCAAGACTGGCCTCATCCAGTGTGATCGGCCCGTCGACATCGATTTGAGCCTGCCGGCCATCCTTTTCGAACTGCCAGCGGTAAAGGGCTCCATTCGGCAGCCTGACACGAATGCATGGGTGGGTCAGAAGGTCCGGCGGCACCTGCGGCTTGTCACGCTGCCCGAAATAGGCGGGCGAAGCGACGACGGCGTAGCGCCGACAGCGGCCAAGGGGGACTGCAATCATGTCGCTGGGAACCAGGTCGACGTGGCGGATGCCGATGTCGAAACCGTCAGCCACGATATCCACGAGCCGGCCTTCGGTAACCAGGTCGACATGAACCTGCGGATAGCGCCGCAGAAAGGGGAGGACGAGTTGCGCAAGGATTTCCCGCGCAGCGGTTGCGAACGCATTGATGCGCAATGTCCCCGAAGGCGTCTCCTGCTGCGACCGGGCAGCGTCCATCGCCTCGTGAATGTCCTGGAGCGCGGGACCGACCTTGCCGACGAAATGCCGACCGGCATCGGTCAAGGAAACGCTGCGGGTGGTGCGATTGAACAGGCGCACGCCAAGTTGGTGCTCCAGCTTGCCCACCGCATTGCTGAGCGCGGTGGTCGACATGCCAAGCTCGATCGCCGCAGCGCGGAAAGAGCCCTTGCGCATGATGGCGATGACGGAATCGAGTTCGATCAGGCTATGTCTTGCCATTGTCCTGCTTTTCGGGATGCCGTATCCCCCTTTATCCCGATTATCGCGCAGCATATCCACCCCTAAATTGATGCGACGATCGAGCCGGACAGGGATCGACGCACGCATCCCCGGCTGTCGGAAATGGAAGGAGAAGAGACGTGGCTATCGATCTGCCAAAGGCTATAGTTGACTATTTCGAAGCCGACCGCGCCGAGGACGCGGGCAGCGTATCACGCTGTTTCACCGAGACAGCGGTGGTGAGGGATGAAGGCAATATCTACCGGGGCCGAGCAAAAATCGGGCACTGGAAAGCGGAGTCCTCCAGAAAATATAATTATACGGCCGAACCCTTCTCCCTCGCGAAAGAGGGTGACCGCATTGTCGTGGCCTGCCATCTGGCAGGCGATTTCCCCGGCAGTCCGTTGGACCTGCGCTATTTCTTCATGCTGGAAGGCGGGAAGATCGCTGAGCTGGAGATCGTGCCATGAGGGCCGATCGTCATGACCGGCCGCTGATCGGGTCGACGGCGGCGCATCGGAAGTTCGGCGCATGACGCCGTTTCTCACCCTCCGGGGCAAGCGGGCGCTGATCACATCGGGCACGCGGGGAACGGGGGCGGCTACGGTCAGCCTCTTCCAGACCCTTGGCGCGGATGTTCTGACCACCGCCCGGACGCGCCCGGCCGACATGCCGGATGCGCGTTTCGTCGCCGCCGATCTGAGCACGGCCGTGGGCTGCGCGGAACTGGCGGAAGCGGTGAAGGACCGGCTGGGCGGCGTGGACATCATCGTCCACATGCTGGGCGGCTCCTCCTCTCCGGCAGGCGGTTTTTCCGCGCTTAGCGACGACCAATGGCGCAAGGAACTGGATCTCAACCTGCTGCCCGCCGTCCGGCTGGACCGGGAACTGGTGCCGGACATGGTGTCGCGGGGCCATGGCGTGGTCATCCATGTGACCTCCATCCAGCGGGAGCTGCCCCTGCCGGAAGCCACGACAGCTTACGCGGCGGCCAAGGCAGCCCTGTCCACCTACAGCAAGAGCCTCTCTAAGGAAGTGGCGCCCAGCGGGGTCCGGGTCGTGCGCGTCTCGCCCGGCTGGATCGAAACGGAAGCCTCCATCGAACTGGCCCGCCGATTGGCGGCGGAACACGGCGGCGACATCGACCGGGGCAAGAAGATCATCATGGACTCCCTGGGCGGAATACCGATGGGCAGGCCGGCAAGGCCGGAAGAAGTCGCCAACCTCATCGCCTTCCTGGCGTCGGATCGCGCGGGGGCCATCACCGGGGTCGAATATGTCATCGACGGCGGGACGGTGCCGACCGTGTGACCCCTGTCCCGCCGCAGGACGGCCGGTCCCGCCCCGGGTTCACCTCAGCCATGGATCGGCGTCATGGCCCGCAAGCCGGGCGAGCTGGACGAATTCCTGCCGCCAATAGTCATTCTGGCTGCCCGCCAGGCGGGCGATGTCGGCATAGCCGAAGTCGCCCAGCCGCCTGTCCCCCCGCAGCTTCTGTCCGAAGGCCGCGACCGCCACGGCAAAGGCCATGTCGCGCCGCGGCATGCTCGCTTCGGCAAGGAGGGCGGAGGCAACCGGCTTTTCGATCAGGCGGCTGCGCGTCTCTTCAGGCAATTTGTAGCGCAGGCGGACCGTCGCGATCTCTCCACCGTCCCCCGCCGGAACGACCGGGGCGCGATTGGCGGCATATCTGCGCGGAGCCAGCCAACCCGCCTCGCCCGCCGGGACGATCTCATAGAGCGCCGTCACCTGATGCCCGGCGCCGATCTCGCCCGCATCGACGCGATCGTCGGCAAAATCCTGTTCGGCAAGGCCGCGATTCTCATAGCCGATCAGGCGATACTGGCTGACCAGCGCCGGGTTGAACTCCACCTGCACCTTCACATCCCTGGCAATGGTGAAGAGGGTGGAGGACAGTTCCTCGTCCAGCACCTTCCGCGCCTCCATGGCGCTGTCGATATAGGCATGGTTGCCATTGCCGAGGTCGGCCACCGCCTCCATCATCGCGTCGTTGTAATTGCCCTGGCCAAAGCCCAGGGTGGTGAGCGTGACGCCGTCCTCCCGGTTCCGCCTCACCATCTCCTCCAGGCTTTCCCGATCGGACAGGCCGACATTGAAGTCGCCATCCGTCGCCATGACGATGCGGTTGATGCCGCCGGGGATGAAATGGGCGCGGGCCGTGTCATAGGCGCGCTCCAGCGCCGGGCCGCCCGCGGTCGATCCGCTCGCGGCCAGCCCGTCCAGCGCCGCCTTGATCTCCGCCGGGTCATGGCTGCCCTCGACCAGCGTTTCGACGAAGCCGGCATAGGTGACGATGGATATGCTGTCGTCGGGCCGCAGGGCGTCGGCCAGCATGGAGAGCGCCTGCTTGACCAGAGGCAGCTTGTCGGCATCCTGCATCGATCCAGACACATCGACCATGAACACCAGATTGGCGGGCGGCCGTTGCGACCGGGCCACGTCATAGCCGCGCAGGCCGATGCGCAGCAGCCGCGTACCGGGGTTCCAAGGCGTCGTCGCAAGATCGGTGGTCACGCTGAAGGGCACGAACGGATCGTCGGGCAGCGGATAGTCGTAGCGGAAATAATTGATCATCTCCTCCGTGCGCACCGCCTCCGCAGGGACGGTCCGGCCACCCAGCAGCATGCGGCGGACATTGGCATAGGCGCCCGTGTCCACATCGACCGCGAAGGTCGAGACGGGCTCGGCCGCGACCTGATGGACCGGGCTGACCGGATGGCCGTCATAGCGCTCGCGATTTTCGCCCGGGGCGGCGTCATTCACCGCTTCATAGGAGACGGAGCCGCCGGGCGCCTGACCGCATCCGGAAAGGACAAGAACGGGAAGGAAAGCGAGGGTGATTGCAAGATGTGCGCGCATGCACGTTTCTCCACTGCTTCGGTAGAGAGAAAATAAGGGCGATGAAATGACGCTAGCAAGCGACGGGTGGAGAGCAATGGCGCGGCGTGCAGCACCGCCGGCGTCCAGCATCGGGCCTTTCCAGCGGAAATCCGTCATTTCCGCTGCGCCGTGCACATTTTCTGCACCGGAACTGCGCCAATTATTGATCGTCGGCACGCACCGGTCTGCGTCGGGAAGCCGCATTCTGCCCTGACATTCAGGGAGATAGATTGATGGGTTCCTCTGCCATGCCGCCGCCTTTGCCCTTGCTCGCGCGCTTTCGCTGGAAGCTGGCGGTCGCCTTGACGATCGTCGGGATCGGGGACTGGCTGTTCTACCAACGGCATCTCCATGGCGGCTATCTGGGGCTGTTCGCGCTGGCCGTACTGAGCGCGCTGCTGGCCGGGCGGCCCGTGCTGCGGCGCGACCGGAGGGCCTTGCTGGCAATGGCCGCGGCGGCGCTGTTCGCGCTGGCCCTGCTCCATGATGCGAGCCTGCTGGCCTGGGCGCTGTTCTGGGTAGCGGCCGGCATGGCCGCGCTGATCCCGGCGACGGCGCGCTTCGATGATGGATGGCGCTGGTTCCAGCGGCTGATCTGGCTGGGGCTGCGGGCGCCATTCGGGCCGTTGATCGATCTGAAGCGCCTGTTGAAGCTGCGCGCGGCGGGGCGGACCGGGCGCTGGAGCCTGCACGCGGCGCTCGGCACATTGGCTTTGCCGCTGATGGGCAGCGTTGTGATCCTGACGCTCTTTTCAGCCGCCAATCCGCTGATCGAGCAATTCTTCTCCTCGCTGCTGCTGCCGGAACCGTCGCCCGAACTGATCGTGCGGCTGGCCTTCTGGGGGCTGCTGTTCGCGGCGATCTGGGGCCTGCTGCGGCCGCGCCTGGCGCTGCGCCTGCTGCCGACATTCGACGGCAGGCACGACCGGCATCTGCCCGGCGTGTCGGTCGCTTCGGTGACGCTGTCGCTGGTCGTCTTCAACCTGATCTTCGCGCTTCAGAACCTGATGGACATCGCCTGGCTCTGGGGCTGGGCGCCGATGCCCGGCGGCATGACCATGGCGGACTATGCCCATCGGGGCGCCTATCCGCTGATCGCGACCGCATTGCTGGCCGCGCTGTTCGTGCTGGTGACGCTGCGGCCGGGATCGGAAACCGCGCGCCTGGGGACGATCCGGCGACTGGTGATGCTGTGGATCGGGCAGAATGTCTTCCTGGTCGCCTCGTCCATGTTGCGCACGGCGGATTATATCGAAGCCTATTCCCTTACCCGCCTGCGGATCGCCGCGCTGGTCTGGATGGCCCTGGTCGGCTTCGGGCTGGCCGCGATCTGCTGGAGGCTGCTGCGGGAGCGGAGCGCGTCCTGGCTGATCAACGCCAATCTGGCGGCGGCGGGGCTGCTATTGACCGTCATCTGCTTCGTCGATCTGGGGGCGGTGGCGGCCGAATGGAATGTGCGCCATGCGCGGGAGGTCGGCGGACGCGGCGTGGCGCTCGACCTCTGCTATCTGGGCGAGCTTGGGGACTCGGCCCTCCTGCCCCTGCTCTCGCTGGAACGGCGACCCGGTTTGCAGCCGGAATTCCGGGAGCGGGTGCAGGCGGTGAGGCTGCGGCTTCACGCCAGGCTGGAGGCGGAACTGGATCAGCGCTGGACCTGGGCCGGGCAAGGACGGCTGGAGCAGGCGCGGGCGATTGCGGCGGATACCGCACCCGCGCCCCTGAAATCGGGACCCAGGGACTGCGCCGGCAGGCTGGTCCCGCCGCCCTTGCCGGTCAGCCATGTGGCCCCCGATGCGGTTCCTGCGTTGACAGCGGAGACGGGGAAATGATCCTATGCCCCATGCCCAGCACGATCCTGATCGTCGACGACGATCCCCATATCCGCCAGTTGCTCGTCTTCGCCTTCGGCAAGGCGGGGCTGGAGACGATCGAGGCAAGCGACGGCGAGGCCGCACTGGCCGAGGTCGAACGGCACGCGCCGGACCTCGTCATCCTCGACATCAACATGCCGCGCATGGATGGGTTGGAGGTCTGCCGCAGGCTGAGGGCGCATAATGACGTTCCGATCTTCTTCCTCTCCTCCCGCGATGACGAGATCGACCGGGTGCTGGGCATAGAGCTTGGCGGCGACGATTATGTGGTGAAGCCCTTTTCCCCTCGGGAAGTGGTGGCGCGATCCATGGCGATCCTGCGCCGCACATCCGCCCGGCCGCCGGCGGTGGAGGCGATCGGCACGATCCGGCATGGGCGGCTCGCCCTCGACACGGAAAGCTGGTCGGCGCATTGGGGGGCGGAGGAGGTCAGCCTGACCGTGACGGAGTTCACCATATTGCGCACCCTGCTGGCCATGCCATCGCGCATCTTTTCCCGCGACCAGATCATCGACCGGTTTCGCGGGCCGGGCTTTGCGCTGACCGACCGGACGGTGGACAGTCATATCCGCAACCTGCGGCGTAAATTCGCGGATGTCGGCGGCTTCGACATCATCGAGACGCGGGCCGGCATCGGCTATCGGCTGGGCGGGTGCAGCGGGACGGCGCCGCCTGCATGATCGCAGGGCTGAAGGGGTGGATAGCCCGGCATTGGCCTGTGCTGCGTTTGCGCACGATCCTGCTGGGCACCCTGCTGTTCGTGGCGGCGCTGCCGGGTTTCGGGGCGATCTTCCTGCGGGTCTATGAAAATGCGCTTGTTCGCCGGACGGAGGCCGAGCTTGTGGCGCAGGGCGCGGCGCTGGCGGCGAGCGCGGCGGTGGTGGGCAGGGGCATGGCCGCCGATCCCGCCCAGCCCGCCACGCCCGTGCGCTATCATGACCGGATGACGGAGGTGGACCTGCGCTCCTCCCCCATCCTGCCGCCGCGTCCCCGTGCAGCCCCGACGCGGGACCGGCCGGACGGCGGCGCCCTGGCGCTTGCGCGGCGGATGATGCCCGCCTTTGCCGAAACCAAGGTCACGACGCTGTCTTCGATCCTGATGCTCGACCGGCGCGGCGTGGTGCTGAACGGTCGGGAAGGCGGACGGAGTCTCGCCGCGCTGCCAGAGATCAGGGCGGCGCTGGGCGGCAGGGCCGTAACGGTGCTGCGGGAAAATGAAGGGACGGCCACCCGTTATCCGCTGGAATGGCTGAGCCGGGCGGCAAGCATCCGCCTGCATCATGCCCGGCCCATCCGCGTCGACGGAAAGCCGATGGGCGTGCTGCTGGTGTCGCGTTCGCCGCGTGCGCTGTTCCTGGGGCTGTACGAGGATCGCGGCAAGATCGCCCTGGGCGTGGTGGCGATCTTCCTGCTGCTGGTGCTGCTGTCGGCCATATTGTCGCGCGCCATCGTCCGCCCGATCGAAAGCCTGAGCCGCGCCACCCGCGACCTGGCGCTGGGCCGCCGGGTCGCGCCGCGTCACCCCTCGCTGCAGGTGGTCGAAATCAGGGCGCTCTATCGGGATTTCGAGCAGATGGCGGAGAGCTTGGAAAAGCGTTCCCGCTATCTGCGCGACTTCGCCTCTTCGGTCAGCCATGAATTCAAGACGCCGCTGGCCGGCATTTCCGGCGCGATCGAACTGTTGCAGGATCATGGGGCGGACATGGCGGCGGCCGACCGGCAACGGTTCCTCACCAATATGGCGGCCGACGCCCAGCGGCTGTCCCGCCTTGTCCGGCGGCTGATCGAACTGGCGCGCGCCGACGTGCTGGTGGGCGAAAGCGACGCGCGCACGGACGCCGCGCCGCTGCTGGTGTCGGTGGCGGATGCGCTGACGGCGGAGGATTTCGTCATCGATCTGCATCTGCCCGAGGTCTTCCCCCCGCTGATCGTGGATGCAGCCGCATTGGAAGCCGTGCTGACGACGATAGCGGAAAATGCGCGGCAGGCGGGCGCATCGCGGCTGGACATCGTGGTCGCCTTGCAGGATCGCCTGGCATGGATCGACTTTGCCGACAACGGCCCCGGCATTCCGCCGGGGGACCGGCAGCGCATCTTCGACCTGTTCTTCACCAGCAAGAGGGAAGACGGCGGAACGGGCCTTGGCCTCGCCATAGCCCGGTCGCTGCTCGACGCCTATCATGGCGAGCTTCACCTGCTTCCTTCGGAACAGGGCGCTCGCTTCAGACTCGTGATCGCAATCGCGCCATAGACCGCATGCATGAAGGCGCAACGCCGCCCATGCCGCGCATGTGCCCTCATCTCGATGGACGATGCCTCCTCCCTCCCCCCCCGACGTCGCCCGGTTGCGCCGCGCATGCCGGCGCTCTAGCCTGGGGCGGAACATCAATCCCTGAAAGCGTGCCTGTTGCCGATGCCTCCTGCTGCCTTGCGTTATGTCGTTCCGCTGATTGCCCTTCTGCCATGCTCCGTCCTCGCCTTGCCTGCCAGCGCGCCGAAACCGGGCCACACCCGCGTGGCGATCGAAACCTCGCTCGGCACCATCATCGTGGCGACGGACGATCGCCGGGCACCGATAACCTCCGCCAATTTCCTGACCTATGTCGATGACGGTCGGTTCGACGGCGTCACCTTCTATCGCGCGGCGCGGCGCAAGAGCGATCCGAAGCTGGGGCTGATCCAGGGCGGCATCGATACCGATGCGCGCCGTTCGCTGCCGCCGATCCGCCATGAGCCGACGACGCGGACGGGGATCAGGCATCTGGACGCAACGCTGTCCATGGCGCGGCCCGACCGCGCCAATTCCGCGATGGGCAATTTCTTCATCACCATAGGGCCGACGCCGAACATGGACGCGCGGGGCGATTATATCGGCTATGCCGCCTTCGGCCATGTCGTCGCGGGCATGGATGTGGTGAAGCGCATCCTCGCCGTGCCGACCTGCTGCGGATCGGGCCCGATGCGCGGTCAGATGATCGTCAAGCCGGTCAGGATCATCCGTGCGAAGCGGCTCGACGGCAAGCCGCATCCGACCCGCAGGGTGAAGCCATGGCTGCTAGGCCTCAAGCGGAAGATTTAGAGTATCCGTGATGATCAAGCTGGAGATTGCGTCCAGCATCGATCGGCTTTGAGCATGGCGTTCGCGGTGACGACGAGCTTT
>NZ_JAINEZ010000029.1:0-56791 GCF_019873065.1 Sphingobium sp. PNB | reverse complement strand
TACGCCCTCCGCCCTTCACCGACACCCCAACAACCGATTCTCATCTTGATTGTCGCTACGCTCGCATCCTGTCAGTCGCCGCGCACGGCGGCGTACCGCCCAAGATACCCACTATTTTTCTCGATTATCTCGAGGAGGAAGCGTGCCTTGCTTACGAAACGTTCGGGGACGACTGGCCAGCGTCTGAAATGTGGAAGACTTATGGTGTGATCGGCCCGGAAGTCAGTCGCCTCAAGCCGGCGGAGTTATTTGAAAGTGAGGATGATTACTGGGATCCTGATCGTGAGTTCACCTGGATCCAGCCGCCCCGCGCGATCGACAGAATAGATGTCTGGGCATCGGATGGCGCGGAGTCGTCTAGCTGCTGACCGCTCGTGGTGCATAGCTGCCGATTTCTCATGGATGAATAATTCGGCTCTGCAGAATATTAGGTTGATGGAGTGAGAGGCATAACCAATCCGGTCTTTCGCAGCGTGACGTTCATCCCGCAAAGAGCGTTTCGGTAGCCCGGGCATCCGCCGAGCGACAAACCCAATCATGCAACCAAACTGTGCATTTTGCCCTGCAGTCATGCCTTTTTCGTAATTTGCAGGGTAAATCTTGCGTTTAGCGGAATTACCCTGCATTTATCTCATACTGATGATTTGCAGGGTAATTATGAATTTCCAGCCATTTTCCGACGAGCAAGCAAGGGTGATCATCAACCTCGATCAGGCCTACCAAACCTGGATGGAGGCTTTGCGCACGCTTAACGACATGCCCTACAATATGCGCATCAAGGAAGTGTCCGGCCGCGAGTACCTCTATGAGGTAACCGACCGGCGTGGGAACATGAAGAGCAGGGGGCCGGTCGATCCACAGAGGCGAGCGGAGTTCGACCAGTATAAGGCCGAAAAGGCCGAACTGAAGAACCGCCTGGCGCTGGCCAAGGATACGCTCAAGGAGCAAGCCAGCCTATACCGAGCCCTGCGCATGCCGATGCTTCCGGCCGAAGCAGGTAAGATCCTGCGCGAGGCCGATCGCCTTCGTTTTCTAAGCGACCAGGCCATGGTGGTCGGCACGAACGCCTTGATCGCCTACGCCCTAGAGGCAAACGGCTTCATCCGCGATGCGCCAGACGCAACCCTGGATTTCGATATGGCCCTGACCGGCATGGACGCCGATGAGGACCGGCCCACTTTGTGGAAGGTCCTCAAGGAAGCCGACATGACCTACACAGTGAACACCGAGCGGCCTTTCCAAGCTCGGAACGCCAAGGCCTACGAAGTGGAAATTCTGTCGGCTCCCAGCCGCGTCGGCGGCCAGATCGCACAGGATAGACCTCGTCCGATTCCGCTGCCAGAGCAGGAATGGCTTCTGAACGGCCGCCGAGTCGATCGCGTTGTCGGCGTGCGTGACGGGGAGGCAGCGCGCCTAGTCGTTCCCGATCCACGCTGGTTTGCCCTTCAAAAGCTTTGGATGGCGGAAAAGCCGGAACGCAACCCACAGAAAAAACCCAAGGACCGTCGGCAAGGAATCGCCCTGCTCGACGCTGTGTGGCTGACTATGCGGCATTACCCGATGGGCGATGCCTTCTACGAGGAACTGCCCCACGAGTTGAAGCCGCACTTCGAACGTTGGGATGCACAAAAGCCGCAGCGGGGATGAGCGAGAGATGGCCGCACCCGCACCCACCTTCGATCAATGCGTCGTCACTCACCCCATGTCCTTTCTTTCGAATGTCGGCTTGTAGCAAGGCGCCCATCGACAGGAAACGACGGGAGTTGGCCGTTAGCCGACTGGAAGGTATCCATCGGCGATTTCAGGATAGCTGCCATTTGCCACCGACGCGATTTGGAGGTGGCTTGCGACGCAGCCCGTCGCCCAGCCTGAAATTATTCCTTCCCGAAGCGAACTCCTAGAAGTGAGGCCATGCAGCTGCCGCCGACCAGGCGAGCGCGCCGGTTGCTAGACCACCGGCAAGAAGGCGTGGGCCATGCAGGCGAGACCAAAGCAGGAAACCAGTGATCGCCATGGCGACAAGCGCACCGGCGATGCTGTCGATTAGCAAAATCCAGGCGACCCCGAGCCCGGTGCCCTTGTGCAGGTTCTTGACCACAGCAAGCAAACCGATGGTGTCGCGTTTGACCGTTACAGCTGTTCCACCCATGGGATATTCGGCGGTGAGCCTGCCATTTGGCAGATTAAATACCACACGCCAGATGGGGACCAGCGGTCGGTCCTTGCCAAGAAACTTGCCCGGCGATCCGCCGCTCGGTGGTTCGGTGACCGCGCGGGGATCGGCTGTCAGCTCAAGTTCGCGCTTCACCCATTGGCCGAGCGCCTTCTCGTCCTGGATCTTCGCGGCGCCGAGCGGCAGCGCGGCCTGGCTGAGTTCGACAGGTTCGCCCGTGTCGATCTTCATGACCGTCCGATGGTTGAGCAGGAAGCCGCTAAATCCCAGCAACATAAAGAGCGCTGCTCCCCACAAGCCGGTCCAGGCATGCACGCGTTTCAGCCAGACCAAAAAGCGTACGCGCTGAAGGCGCGCTGGTACGAAAAGCAACCGCATCGGTGTTAATGATGGTGGGAATTGGGAATAGGGGCGGTCGCAGCAGGGCCGCCGGATTGCACGACGGCGAGCGTCGCACGATGCCGCTGGCGCTCGAAGGCTGCCCCGTCGTAGATCCCCGAATCTTCCTCGCTATGGATGACCTCAAGAACATAGAGGCCGCTCCAAGGCATGGAGAAACGTATCTCGCCGCGCTCGTCCGCAACTTCCTCGCGGGTCCAACCGTTCGGCGCGTGGACGAGAACTTTGGCCTTGGACAGAGGCTGGCCCTTGAAGACCACCGTCGCGGTGGTGGGGCTATTGGGCAGGATGTCGAGCATCATCGGACGACCGACCGCTCCCCAACGTGCATGATAGAACGGCTTGACCATGCCGAGGCCGCTCGACCTCCAGTCCTTGACCGGCACCGACAGATTCTCGGCAGTCACACCTTGCGCCCCTGCGGCGCCGGTGATGGCGATCCGATCGGCAGCAAGTGAAGTCGTGGCGATGCGGTCCGCGACGGAAACCTTCGTTCCAGCCATTTCATCGAGACGGCCGGGAGATTTCTCCACGACTCCTTCCTCGAACTCGCCGAAGCGAACTGCGGGACCCGCCGCCGGATCGACCCAGAGATAATGCGCCCAGACCGGGGAAGCGGCGCACAGAAATGCCACCATCATGGAAACCGCTGCCGTTTTTTTCATCGTGCCCGCTCCTCGCCCGTCTTCGCTTATGATCTACTAAACCCGATCAGAAACGTGCCCGCAGGGACAGCTGCACGCTCCGCGGTTCGCCCGGCAGTGCGCCGATGAAGGTCGGCACACTGTACCATGTGCGGTTCGTCAGGTTGTTGACGACGAGCTGAGCGTCCCACGCTTCTTGCCGGTAGGACAGCGCCGCCCGGACCAATGTGTAGGAAGGCACCCGCAGAAGTTCGAGGGAATCCACGTAGGAAGCGCCCTTATAGGTCACGCCAGAACCGAAACCCACGCCGGCGAGCGGACCCTGCGGCACCGTGTAGTTGGCCCACAAGGCACCAGATGTTTCCGGTGTCGAACTGATGCGCTTGCCCAGCATCGACTGATTGGTGGCGAGCAGTGTCACCGACGACAGAGCCGCCGACCGATTGATCGCGTCGACATAGGCGAAATTGCCGATAATGCTGAGGCCATCGAACGGCGAGCCGACCACATCCAATTCCACGCCGCGCGAACGCTGCTTGCCGACCGGCTCGGGATTTCCGCCCGGAACTAGCGTCACGAAATATTTGTCGCGCTTCGTCTCGAACACCGCCAGATTGGCGTTGAGGCGTCCGGGGATGATCTCGGCCTTGATCCCCGCTTCGACCTGGCTGGAGCTTTCCGGGACCGGCGTAAGACTGGTGGACTCGGTCTGAATGCTGACGAACTTGCCGCGTGCATATCCACTGTAGAAAGATAGCTGCTCGCTCGCCTCGTAGACGGCTCCCACCTGCCAGCTGAAGAGGTTGGGATTGCCGGCGATGCGGCGCTGCGTGGCACCGACGAAGCCCTCGTCCACCAGCTTCACGCTATCGTAGCGCACGCCGCCGCGAAGCTTCAGGACATCGGAGATATCCATCTGCTCCTGTGCGTAAACCGACATGCTGTCCGACTGAATGCGCCGGTCGAAGCCGAGCGTCGTGACGGTTGGGATCGTCGTCTCGGGCGCATCGATCCGGCCGCCGATAATACCAGCATCAGGCAGGGCGTAGTTGCGGCGCACCGTCGTCATATCGGTACTGTTATATTCGACGCCGAGCAGGATGGTGTGCTTGATCGCGCCGGTGGTCGGGGTGATGACCGCTTCGGCCTGGGCCGTCCAGAACTCGCTGTCATCGACCTGCGTGCGCCCGTTGCGGCCAGTCGAAACACCCGCTGCATTCAGGATATTGCCGCCAGCGTTGCGCGCCACCTTGATATCGCGAGTGTCGTAAATGACCGCCGCACGCAGTTGCAGGTCGGGAAGCACTTGTGCGCGATCGCTGACGGTGAAGCGGTGCAGGGTCTGATCGGCATAGTTGAAGGGGCTGTAGAGGCGCGATTTCTCGTCGACGTCCGCCAACTTGCCTTCAACTGTGAAGGGAATGCCGTAATTGTCGACCACCGAGTGGCTGTCGCGATAGTCGTAGTCGAGAACAAGCTCGTGGCCTTCACCCAGCTTCACCGAAACGGTCGGCAGCACTTCCGTGATGCGGCGCTCAAGCCCGCGATAGCCGTCGGAATTTTCGTAGTTGCCGATCAGCCGGGCGTCGATGGCGCTCGCAAGCGAACCCGTGATATCGCCAAAGGCCGTCCAGCTGTCCCACCGGCTGCCGATCGAGCCGCCAACCTCGCCGGCCCACTCATCCTGTGGGGCCTTGGTGATCAGATTGACCGAACCGCCTGCCTCCGCGCGGCCGTAAAGCGCCGAGCCGGGGCCCTTGAGAACCTCCAGAACCGAAACGTCGGCCAGGCTGCGGCGGTAACCCATGAATGAAGGACCGTCCGGCAGGCCATCACGCAGGAATCGCATCGGCAGGCCGCGGATGAGATAATTGTCGGCAACGCCATAGCCGCCCGCGAACACTGGCGCCACGGCGCTGGCATTGGCGAGGGCGTCGTTCATCGAGTGAACGCCCTGATCGCGCAGGACGGCTTCCGGCACGGTGACGATCGCAGCCGGAATGTCCTTGTTTTCGACATTCGTCTTGCTGCCTGTGCCAGGCGCGGTAGCAGTATAGCGCTGCCCCTCGACCGTGATCAGATCATAATCGCGAGGCGACGTGCCCGGTGCCTCTGCTGCCTTCTCTGCGGCATGAGCAGTGGTTACGAACGAAACAGCCGCAGTCGCGGCCAGCATAAACTTGCGGGTCATCAGGTTCCCCTCAGGAATCGCTGTTGCGACTAATTAGTAACAGCGCGAGGGTCAATATAGGAATGCGAGGCATTCGCATCGCATGTGATGACGGAGCGGGATCGAACGTGGCCGAGACGGTCTCAAGCATCACCTGAGAAGGAGCGCGAAGATTAAGGTGATTTCATTCAACTGCGAAACGGAGCGCGTTCCGACATGGGGCAACCGAAAAGCGGACGGCCGTAGAGCGTGAAGCTTCAGGTAGCGGGTGCGGCGGATGCAAGGCGAGCGCCTCTACTGTCGGTCAGCAGCCAATTTCTGCGTCCAGAAGCGGACAATCCGGGTTCGCATTCGGGCCGGCTGCGGATATGATAACATAGGCAGTAAGTTATGGCGTCGCATTCATTATGCCTGTTCTTTATCTAGGTGGCGTGCGCACCCTAATGTGACCACGGTTCGTGCGATGCAGAGGCTTGAGCGATCAGCAGCTTTTCCTTCATGGCGGTCCGTGACGTCGAGATTACATGATCGACTCCATCGATCGTGATCGCCACCGTTCCATTCTCGGTAATCTCGATCAGGCCCTTTGCTTTCAGGTACCAAAGATGAAATTCAAAGTGATTATCGGAGCAATTTAACATCTTTTGGACATGATATCGACCAACGCCAGCGTCCTGCGCATTTTCTCGCCGCTTGGCGTAAAGTAGGACAAGAATCTTTTCGTGGGCATCTGCGTCATTATATGCAGACTGTTCGTGGTTCAACTCGTCAGTTTTAGAAAAGTCGAACCCTGTTTTTGCGGCATACAGAAGATCATATTTTGCGCGCTTTTCTGCATTCCTAAGAAGATTATATGCTTCGACAATTTCGCTGAATTTATTTGCGTCGGCCGTCTCAGTATGATCGGGATGGTACTGCTTCGCCAGCGACCGATAGGCGGCCTCCAACCCTTTCGCGCTACATTTCGGATCGACCTGCAAAATTCTGTAATGATCAACAAATGGGTGCCCGTTAATCATCGGAAAATTCCCCCCCAGATATTCTGATCCGCCGTGCCCCCCGGCTTGTTCCCCGCTGAACGATTGAAAGGCTCCGATACTGTCCGGCACACGAACGGGATTGTCAAAGGTGATCGGACAATGCTGCCCGATAGGCCCTCGCTCTCAGCAGCGGTTGCGAAGACCGCATTGCGCCACGAACGCATATCAAAATGCGAAAGTTGCAGCGCGTCATTCTGCCGACCATCCGCTGGCAGAGGAATTACTCAGCTATTCCTGGTTATGTCTTCAGATCTAGTAAGCCGAATTTGCTCGGTTTGACCGCGCCGGAAAAGTCATTCATTCATTTGTATCAAGACTGCCAAGTTATTCATCAGGAACATATAGTATCATCTGGTGTTCACCGCTCGCAGGCTTGTCTGCAGTGCGACCCAAACTGCGCCCGCCTCCTGTCAGGGAGGCGGGGCTCTTTCGTCTTACTTCGGGGAAACCGACGATTGGCGGTCGATCACAGGCTTTTCACCCTTTTCCTTGTAGATGGACATGGAGCGCGAACGTACTCGACCGTCCTTCCGAACATGAGTGTTCGTCATCGAGCGAGCCCGCTCGTCATCATCGCGCGCCGTGGCCGTGGACCGTTGGCGCGCCATGTTTTCGTTGAACTTGGCACGCGAGTCAGTGCTGGCCGTACCGCCGTCTGCAGCGGTAGCCGTGCCGCCGCCCGAGACGCCGACACTATCGGCGTCAGTCGTACCAGAGCCATAGGTTCCCGCGGAAACGTCTCCTGTGGCGGGCGTGGAGGATTGCGATCCAGCCTGGGTCTGCGCCGTAGCGGCGCCCGTTGCAAGGACGGCCGCCGCCGTCATCGTTAAGAGAGTTCGTTTCATTTTGTTCTCCGTTTCAATGGCGCTCGTCGACTGTGATCCGGCATCCCTGTGCATCCCGCGTGACTGTCACTGAGCGCCCGTCAGCACTCGAGGAAGCCGAGGCGCTGGCCGAGGACCGGGGCGCCCGTGATGACGACCCTGAACTGTGCGAAGACGACGAGGCCGACACATGCGTTGATGATCGTCCCGAACCTGATGAAGAAGCGGCGGCCGATGCGCCTCCGCCTTGATCAACTACGACCGAAGTTTCAATCCGCCCGTCCGGGAAGATATGCGTCTTTCGGCATGTGTCAGCGGGCGAAGAAGTTGCGGCTGCCGCGATTATCATGAGACCATAGATCATGACGCCTCTCCAGGGGACGACATCGCCGTCCCCTTCATGTCAGAGGATCAGCGCGGATTCGTGGAATCCGCTGTCGAGTCCCCATAAACCTCGCCGGTCGAACCATTGCGATCCGTCGATCCGTAGGCGTCGATCGAGGTGGACGTACTCTGAGAACCCGTTCCGCTAGCCGAACCGCCTGCGGTCACGCCGCCAGTGGCGCGGTTCTTGTCGGTATAGATGGTGCCAGAACCATAGGTGGACGCCGAATTGGACGTAGCGGCACCGCGACGCTCATCGCGTTTATGCCGCTTGCCGTCATGCTTGCGCGCACCTTTGTCATTGGTTCCTGCGGTCGCGCCTCCAGCGATCGAACCGTCGGGGGTGGACGCGGAAACGCCGCCGCCTGCCGTGGTTTGCGCATAGGCGCTCGTTCCCAGCAGACCCGCTGCGGCCAATGAAGCGATGATCAGTCGGCTACGCATGATTGTCTCTCCTCGTTGTTGCTACTCACCGATTTGCCTCTTGGTGACCCGCGAGGCTCCCTGACAGCGTATGGAGATCAACTAGGTTTCGTGGACAAAGCTTGACGAGAGTCTCGACTGCTGATTCAAAGCTGTCTTTTGGGAGGCAGAGTTGGGCGAGCGGATTGGAGTGTCGGACGATGAATGGTCATTGATCGGGCCATTGCTGCCATCGGAGCGAGGCCGGGGGTGTCGGCCAGCCCAGAACAACCGGCTTTATTTCGAAGGCATGATGTGGATGGCGCGGACAGGTGCCCAGTGGCGCCACCTTCCCGATGAATATGGCAAATGGAACAGCGTGTTCCGGCGCTACCGACGATGGGTCGAAACCGGGGTGTTTGATGCGATGCTCGAAACATTGGCGGAAATGGCAGGTCGCGATGGCGCCGCGGACATGATCGATAGCACCGTGGTCCGGGCACATCATTGTGCAGTCGGCATAAAAAAGGGACTCAGGAAGCCGAGGCGCTTGGCCGATCGCGCGGTGGTTTCACCACCAAACTCCACGCCAGATGTGATGCTCAGGGACGCCCACTCGGCTTCGTTCTGACACCCGGACAAACGCACGATGTACAGGGCTTTGCACCCCTGTTCCGGATGATCAGCGACAAAATCGAGGCTTTCCTCGCGGATCGCGGTTATGATGCCGACGCAATCCGCGAAGAGATCGCCAAGGCCGATGTCGAGGCGGTGATCCCCGCAAAAAGCAACCGACGCACGCCGATCCCGCACGACCGCGCCAAGTATAAATGGCGCAACCTCGTCGAGCGCCTGTTCAACAAGCTCAAGAACTGGCGCAGGGTCGCCACCCGCTACGACAAAACCCGTGAATCCTACCTCGGCTTCGTAGCGCTCGCATCAATCAAACTGTGGATACCCTTTGTCCACGAAACCTAAGTTCAACGGCCGATCGCACCTGCATCTTCGATTCATCGCATATAAACAGGGGATTAACGAGGTCGTATTGCGATGTTCATATAGAAAAAAGCCCCTCGTTCTTACGAAGGGCTTCAGTATCGACATCAGTGATTTGTCATTTCTCGCCGTTGTCGCGAACGCCGACGGTCGGAACATCGATTTCTTCCTTCTTCGTTCCAACGACCACTTCCTTGGAGTCCACGTCAACCTTGGGAACTTCGCCCCCCTTCACGCTGACCTCCGGCATGTCACCGCCTGAGACATCTGCCTTCCAGAAGCCTGTGGCGAACAGGACACCGACAACCACGAGCGCGAGAACGAGCAATATTGCCACCGTACGCCCGGCACCGCCACGCCGGACGACGACCCGCTCGCGCGGATCGCGCTCAGTATGAACTTCAACCATTACATGCGTCCTTCCTCTGTGAGACAGCATTCAATCAACAGAGCGCAGCGATGGTTCCAGAACAGCAACGTTTTGAACTTTTTGAGGTTCGCCGCCGTTGCGTTGGCTCCACTTCCAGGAGGATGCCATGAGCATGGACAGCACGATCGCCACCCTCAACAGCCTGATCAAGACGACGCTGGATAGTATGAAGGGGTTCACGGATGCAGCGCAGGACGCTGAGAGCAGCCAGTTCGCTTCCATGTTCGCCGAATTTGCGCGGGAGCGGAGCGAGGCTGCATCAGCGCTTCAGGCCGAGGTGACGCGCTTGGGCGGAGAACCGGAAACCGAGAGCAGCTTTCTTGCCGCGGCGCATCGCAGCTTCATGGATTTGAAGCAGGCTTTAACCGGCAAGGACGACAAGGCCATCATTCAGGAAGTCGAACGGGGCGAGGACTATATTAAAGGGAAGTACGAGGCCGCCCTCAAGGATAGCGACCTAGACACTTCAGCGCGGGCGGTCGTGGAGCGCGCATACCAGTCCGTCAAGGCTGGCCACGACCGGGCGAGCGCGTTGAAACATAGCATCGGGTAAACTTCCCTGGCGTGGCCCAGCTTTAAGTTGGACGAAATGCCTACTTCGCTAAGTGAAGGCCCCGCCTCCCAAGGGAAAAGAGGCGGGGCGCTGGGGGTACTCCCTTCATATCGCGCTATGGCTCGGATAGCGCCTGCTATGATGGATTATGACGAAGGATTCAGCGGCGCGCCGATTTACTGGCTACAGCTGCCCAGCTCTGCCCCGCTTGGAATGGCTCTGTTGCATGGCAAAAAAGAGTTCGCCAGCCCTCGCCACTGACGAGCTGGGGCAAAGAGGCCCTGCCTCAAGACAGGGCCAGTTTGGGTCGCACTGCAGGCTAACCTGCGCCCTCAATAGGCCATAGAACAGCGGAGACGACTATATATCTATAGTGATACTATTCAAGAAAATGTGTTTGATCTCAATCAGTTGGTGACGCCGCGTCGGTACATGAATGGCCCCGCCTGTAAGCCAGACGAGGCCATTAAGTTGTGCAGCGGATATTCTGCGGGGGTAAAATGCCTGATTTGCCGATTAGTTCACGGGCACTGAAAATAAATGGAACATCACTTTAAGTTGTATTAATCTGGATCAATACAGACTGGAGCATCCTGAATATTCATTGCCGGTTCATGGGAGCGCAGCCTCTTACAGCTTACTGCGCTGTTCTGTGCAACTTAGCCATACTCGTGGAAGAACTGGTCGCTGGCATCATGGAGAATTTGCTTGTTCAGCTGCTACCGCGCCGAGATTATAGCATTTTTTTACGATACGGCGGCAGTGCGGCAATCGTTGCCATCACCGCGCTGTTGCGGCACTCATTAGACGAGCCCCTTCTCCACTTTCCCCTCTTGCTGTTCATTCCAGCGGTTTTCTCCTCTGTGCGTTATTGTTCGACAGGGGCTCGGCCTTTTTTGCCACCCTGCTGAGTGCCGCTGTCGCAGCCTATTTTTTCATCGCCCCAGTCTTCTCGTTCAATATCGGCCTTCATAACGCACTGGCCCTTATAACCTTCATTGGCATTTGCTTCTTGATGTCTGCGGTGACAGAGCTGCTGCGCCGAGCGATTGTTCGACTGGATCAACGCGAAGCGGCAAAAGCCCTCCTGCTCGATGAACTGGCGCATCGAACAAAGAACGATCTCGCCATTATCAGTTCGGCGATTTCGCTACAGATGAGCGCCAGCAACAATCCTCAGGTACGTGATGCTCTCAAGGCAGCGAACGCCAGGATTTTGGTGGTGGCCCAAGCACAAGACCGGTTGAGGTGGGGCGGAGCTGCAGATGACGGCCTGGTTGATCTGTCAGCTTATGTCGAAGGTCTCTGCATCGGCCTCGGAGATTTGTTGAGAGATGTGCGACCGATAGCGGTTCGGGTGAAATGCGCGAACCTTAATGTCCCCAGTTCGGTAGCCGTTCATGTCGGCTTGATCGTGAATGAACTGGTCACGAACAGTTTCAAATATGCCTATCCGAGCGAGCGCGGAGGCATCGTCACCGTCGAGATTGCTGCTAGGGAAAGCCAGATTATGATAACGGTGGCTGATGACGGGATAGGCTGTCCGTCGGACATAGAGCCGGGGCTTGGATCCAAACTGGTTCGCTTGCTCGCAAAACAGCTTGGAGGAAAAGTCGAAAGGGAATCTGCCGATCCGGGATGCAGGGTCCGCGTCTTACTCGACGAAGGCACGTTGATGAAAAATCCCGGATCGGCGTGACGGCCATGGACGAAAGCCCTGCTTCAGACCATGCGCGAAATGCAAAAAGCCGGGTCAGGCACGACTGGCCGTGTTGCGCGAACCTGATTATATTTTAATGGCCGCTTCTACGAACGCCAAGATTGGAGGGAATGTCAAAAAGTGGCGCGACTTTGCCCCGGCCGATGGTCCGCGTAAAAAAATTGGCTAAATCTGGAACAGGCGCAGGTCCCAAGGTACCGGACTCGCCATGTCGTGAGTGATTTTGCCCGCGTCGGGGTGACGCAGATTTATGAGAAAGTTGCGCTCGATCCGACCGCCGGGAATTGATGGGACGATGAGTATGCACGAGCGACATTCGAGACACCATGTGGCACCGAAGGTCTTCGAAATCGAATCGTCGATCCCGTCCCAGCCCGGATGGGAAGTCTGCGGGAATTCTTCGTAGCTGACGCCCGGCGGAATCGTGATGCGGATGTAGTGCTGGTTCCCGGGAAGCACCCCGTTGAAGTGGGCGAGTTTCTCGATCAGCGCGGTCGCATAATGCTCAGAGGTGTAGAGCATCGGGCTGCTCGGGGTGTTCCAGCGTCCCGGGAAAAGGCGGGCTCCCTCGTCATCATAGATTGGATGCTTTCCTGCAGGGTCACCAATCCGGTAGCTGTAGAGAACCCTGTCAACGATCCCCGGCTTCAAGCGCCGCCGCCATAGGCCGCTCGGCCGAGGAGATTGATAACAAGATCGGCGCCAATTCCCGTGTCGGTAGCCACGTCAATCGGCCTCTGGTCCTCAAGCATTGGGTGCGAACGGTAGAGAAACTCGCGCGCCTTGATCTCGTCGTGATAGATCTCCATCGCAAATTCCCAGACCTTGGCGACGGCCGCGACACGATTGCCTTCGTCAACGGTGAGCTTTGGCTCGCTGGCGCTTTTGCGCCGCGTCAGCGTTGCACGGGGCACGAAGCGATACGGGAAGCTAGCGTCGTCCGGCGCGATCGCCTTCGACAACCGCTCTAGCGAGGAGAGCGGGAGTCCAGCCTTGATGCGGTTCGCGATCGCCAGCGGCGATCGCGGGCCTGTCTTTAGCCCGAGCGAGTCAGCGAGGCCGCATGCTTCCGCGATCATCATTTTTCTCCTTCGTTCATATGAGCCACATATATGGATCAAATGGTCAGAAGACAAGATCGAACCGGTCGGACTATGGAGCTTGTTCCTCCCTGCTACCCGAGACAGCCTCAGCTAAACGCAGCCGTGCGTTCAGGCCCTCAGAAAGAAAATTGATGCAGTACCATCTTTGTCCGGTTCCAAGTAACCACAACCGGCACTTGAATGACCGCCCTTGGCGTAACATGTTCGATGTGCAGGTCCGGTAATGTCTGGCGCGTAGCGGCTGCTTCTCCACGATTGCAGTCTGTCCGGTCGAGGATCAAAAATCTAAGAAAGCTGCCATTTCCCTTCTTAGAGATTGTTGACGAGGGCCGGCGCAAACTCTCACTCTGCGCTCCGCTAAACAGCTTGGCGCAAACCGAAAGATCACACCGCCACGGCGGACTTACCGTGTGCTGATTGCCGTCACCTCCATCCGCGCGACGTTCGAAAGGTCGCGGAAACAGAGCGTGTCATCACGCAGGCCATTGCCATCAGAAAAGCCAACACTTGGAACAATTTACATCATCCTGAGGGACAGCGCGCGCTGGTCGCGGATGGCGGCTTCGATCACGACATTGACCGTCTAGGGGATATCCTTGAGGAGCACCGCGATCCTCAGCGCGCCAACCTATTTCAGCGCATTATCAAGGCAGTCTGCCGTAGCGACAATGTCGGAACTACTGCTTTCATCGGCATCAGCCTGCGCCAGCATCACTATTGCGGCAAACGCTACGTCGGCCCGCAAGTGAGATTGTGAAAGCCCATAAACACCGTTCTTTGCTGATGCATTCGCCCCATCGCTGATACAATTTGCGACAGATATGTTATTGCGAGGCGGTCTTAGGGGTTGCGCCATTTTCTCGTATCCACGCGCCCTTTTGCTGAACAATTGCTGACTTCCCCGTTCAGAAACGCGCCAGCGTACCGCCGCAATAAACCCGATTGTGGAGGCGCAATTTGCCTGTGGAGGAAATATGGTGATACGCAAACCCCTGTTGGCTTTGTCCCTGGCGGCTTCGATGCTGGCCGGGCTGCCCTCTCTGGCGCACGCTCATGATGGCGGAGGGCGCTGGTATCGTTACGAAGAATATCATGACGACGACAATGATGACGATAACCGTCCGCGTTACCGTCGGAACTATTATGAAGAACGGGAATATCGTCGCCCGCATTATGAACCACGGCGCTATTATCGCGGTGAACGGCGTCACCGCTGCGGCGGCAGCGGGACGACCGGCCTGATCCTCGGCGGCGCGGCAGGCGCGCTGCTGGGACGCTCGGTCGATCGCTATGGGGACCGGGCACCGGGGACCATCATCGGCGCGGGTGCCGGGGCGCTGCTCGGCCGGGAAGTGGATCGAAATTCCGGCTGCTGATGGCCCTGGTCCCGATGAAGCGTATTTGAAATTCTCCTGTGGTGGGAGTGAACTGGGGCGTGGAGCGATGATCCATGCCCCTTTTTAAACTGTCGCAAAGTTCAGATCGCGTTCAGTGTGCTTGTGGTCCAATGACAACATACCCGTCGTGAGGAGCGCACGGGAGAGATGCAGGAGACTGGAGATGAAAATGCTCCGTAACGCGGCCCTCGGCTTGGCGCTGATAGCGTCGATGCCGATCAGCGCCACGCCTGCCGAAGCGCGTGACCACTATCGCCATTATTCCCGTCATTATGATGATGACGCGGCCGTCGCCTTGAGCGCGGGCATAGTGGGCCTTGCCATCGGTGCGGCGTTAGCGTCTGACAGGCCGCGCTATTATTATGACGATGACGATTATTATTATCGCGAAAGATATTATCGCCCGCATTACCGTTCCTATTATAATTATTATTATGACAGCTATCCGCGCTATTATGACAGGCGCTGGTATCGCTATAATGACCGTCATTGGCGTCACCATCACCACGACGATGATGACGACGATTGATACAGGCAGAGATGATGATCGTCGAAGGTCGGCTCGCCAATTAGCCTTGCGGTTTATTGGCGAGGCTTGGCCCTATCGGTAACCGGATTTCGATGGTGAGACCGGTCGCTGCGGGCACGACCCGCGCTTCTCCCCGATGGGCGGCGGCAATGGCGGCGACCATATTGAGACCAAGGCCATAGCCCGTTGTCGACCGGCTGTTGTCGAGCCGAGCGAACCTCTCGAAGATCCATTCGTGATCCTCATCCGCTATGCCCGGGCCATCATCGGCAACGACAAGCGCCAGCCATTCACCGCGCTCTTCCATGGAGATCGCGGCGCTCGTGCCAGGTGGCGTATGCGCCAGCACATTGTCCAGCAAATTGGCCAGGCATCTTTGAATGAGCTGCCTGTCCCCGAGAATCCTTGCCGGCTCGACCATCAGCGTGAGTGACATCGCCGCCTGTTCGAAGGCCGGGTGAAAAGCCTCGGCTATTTCCTCGATGAGTTCATCCAGTTCGATCATCTGGAAGCGGCTGCGCACCGTCTGTCCTTCGATTTCGGATATGGCCAGGATCGACGAAAACAGATCGAGCAGATCGTCGGCTTCGCGCATCGCTGCCACGAGTTTCTCCTGCTGACCTGCCTCCGTTGCCATCCGTTCCGCCGCTTCCAGCCGCCCGCGCAGACGGTTGAGCGGGGTTCGCAGGTCATGGGCAACATCGCTGGAAACCTGCTTGAGGTTGTTCATCAACACCTGAATGCGATTCAGCATGGCGTTGAG
The DNA here is from genome assembly GCF_019873065.1 of Sphingobium sp. PNB. Lineage (NCBI taxonomy): Bacteria > Pseudomonadati > Pseudomonadota > Alphaproteobacteria > Sphingomonadales > Sphingobiaceae > Sphingobium > Sphingobium sp. PNB. The sequence goes on along the minus strand of NZ_JAINEZ010000029.1, from coordinate 41,264 downwards.
AATCATGGCCAACCGATCGAACTCCTCAGCTGAACCATCCAGCGGCATGCGGCGAGACAGATCGCCTGCCATGATCGCTTCCGCTGAATCCTCGATCGTTGAGAGCCGACTCCTGATCAAGCGACCCAATCCGATCACCGCAGCGGTGCCTACAGTCAGGATCAAGGTGAAGGCGCCCAGGAACAACCCCAGCAGTTTCATGTCCATCTGATCGACAATGGCCCGGTCAGCCGCGACAATGAGATGTCCCCCTCCAGGCAATGGCGCGTTGATGGCCTGCGCCAAGGCGGGCGTCCCGTCAGGCGCATGGAAGGGAACAAACTCGCTCCATCCAGTCGGCGGCACATTCGCAGCAAGCGATCCAGCCCGACGACGCCCGAATGCATCGGTCACGATATAACCCATGCTTCGGCCCTTGATGTCGGCGCCTTCCAGGTAGCTGACGTCTTCAGGCCCGGCATGATGGTCAAGCGTGTTGACCAGATCAACCAGCCCGGCAAAGCCATGATGCCTGTGATGAGCGAGCAAGGCATCGGCTTCGATCCTGATCCGCTGGTTGATCTGGCATTCGATCTCCTCATGGACGAACCGGTAGGTGATCAATCCGAGCAAGGCGATGATAAGGCCTGAGGTGATCGCGACGCCCAGTGACAATCCCTTGATCGAGCGGGGCAGCAATCTATGAGGCACGCGAAGCGATCATATAGCCTGAGCCGCGCACGGTGCGGATCGCGTCATCCGAAAAACCTTCGTTGAGCTTGGCCCGGAGCCTGCTCATATGGGTTTCGACGATATTGGTCTTTGGATCGAAACCAAAATTCCAGACACGATCAAGCAACATTGTCCGGGTGACAACCCGGTCGGCGTTGCGCAGCAATTGTTCCAGCAGGCTGAATTCCCTAGGTTGAAGGTCGATGATCCGATTGTCACGGCGCACTTCCCGGCGCAGCAGGTTCATGCTGATGCCGCCTGCCTCCAGCACGGTAGCGGTTGCGCAGGAAGGAAGGCGTCGCCCAAGGGCATTCACCCGGGCCGCCAGTTCCACAAAGGCGAAGGGTTTTACGAGATAGTCATCCGCCCCGGCTTCCAACCCGTCGACGCGATCCTCGATGGACGCCATGGCGGTCAGCAACATGGTTGGCGTTTGGCATCCCTGAGCGCGCACTATCCGCAATAGCGAGAGCCCATCCAGACCCGGCAGCATCCGGTCCAGCAGCAGGACATCGAACGCAGCTGTCGGAATGGCGCCCAACGCCTGCTGCCCGTCCGGGAAACATTGGACCTGATGTCCCAACTCCTGGAGACCGCGCGCGACATAGGCGCACGATTCCGGATCATCCTCCACCAGCAGAATCTTCACCGCGCGCGCTCAACTCGGCTGGGATGATCAGGCCGGGATGAATCCCTGATTACCATTTCCATACAGTTTCCCAATGTTTCCATTCTGTGCTGGACCGACCTTACAGCAAGTCGCTAACGCCGCAAATGAGAACTGTTAGCAATTTCAAGATGAGGGGCGCATATGACAAAAAAGGGAATAATCATTGGGCTTGCGGGGGCGGTCGCCGCTTCCTCGACGCCAGCCATCGCCGGTGAACCGCTATTCGGCTATGTCTACACGACGGATGTCATGCCCAAGGGCAAGACCGAGATCGAACAATGGGTCACGCTGCGCGAGGATCAGGCCAACGGCCATTTCCACGACGTCAAGCTCCGCACCGAGGTGGAGCATGGGATAACGGACAATTTCCAGATCTCCGGCTATCTGAACTCGAGCTACATCTCTGCCAATCGCAATAGCGTCACCGGCACGACCGAAGGCCTCGACATCCCGCCGGCGCATGATCCGGCGCGGCCCTATAATAAATTCCGCTTCGACACTGTATCGGCCGAAATGATCTGGCGGGTGATGAGTCCCTATAAGAAGCCGTTTGGCTTGGCCTTCTATGTCGAACCGGAGATTGGTCCGCATGAGCGCGCGATCGAACTGAAGGTCATCGCGCAGAAGAATTTCCTCGATGACCGGCTGGTGCTGGCCGCCAACGCCTTTGTCGAGTTCGAGCATGAGCATCAGGACGGAGAGACCGAAAAGGCAACGCAGCTGGAATTCGATGCCGGCGCTTCCTATCGCTTCCGCCCGAACTGGTCCTTTGGCCTTGAGTATCGCAACCATAATGAGTTTGTCGGCTACACGCTCGGTCACGGCAGTCAGGAGCACACGGCCCACTTCGTCGGACCGAACATCCATTATGCCAATCAGAAGTGGTTCTTCACCCTCTCCGCGCTCTACCAGATCCATGCCAAGGGCTATAATGACGAGCAGCGGGACAATATCGTCAATGGCCGCATCTATGGCGATGAGCATACCCGTTGGGACGGCATCCGCCTGAAGGTCGGGAGGGTGTTCTGATGTCGGCCTCCCGTCTATCCTTGGTGGCTCTGGTTCCGGTGGCGCTGATCGCGCCCCCGGCCCACGCCGCCACTTATCTCACCCTCGCGCAGGCCCAGGCGTTGATGTTCCCCGGCGAAACGCTGACGCCCGCCTTCCAGGCGCTCAACAGCACCCAGGTGGCGGCAATCCGGAAAGCCAGCGGCGTATCACCGCTCAATCGGCAACTCAAAGCCTGGCGCGCAGCCCGTGGCGGCTGGCTGATTGTCGATCAGGTTGTCGGCAAGCATGAGTTCATCACCTTCGCCGTCGCGCTCGATGCGTCCGGCGCGGTGCGCTCGGTCGAGATCATGGATTATCGCGAAAGCTATGGCGATCAGGTGCGCAATCCCAAATGGCGCGCCCAGTTCGTCGGCAAGCGGAATGGGGCTGCATTGCAACTCGACAAGGACATCAAGAACATCTCGGGCGCAACCCTCTCCTGTCGGCATGTCACCGACGGTGTCAAGCGGCTGCTGGCGACCTATGCCATCGTTCTCGCATGATAAGATCGTCACCCGTTGCCAGCCGTGGCTCGGAACCTTTGTCGAGATCAGCGTCGGCCAGGCGGATATGGATGCGGTTGATGTCGCATTCCGGGCGATCGCGCACATCCATGCGCGCATGTCCTTTCATAGCGCCGACAGTGACCTCGCGCGGCTTCGCGCTGCCCACCCTGGCGAGAGCGTCGCGGTGGACGAAGAGACGGTGGCAGTCCTGCGAACGGCGATTACGCTACACGAGGCAAGCGACGGCCTGTTCGATGTCGCGGTCGGACGGGCGCTGGTTCGCTCCCGCTTTCTGCCACGCGACGGCATAGCCCATCTCAGCCGCTTTGCAGGAACGACCGCCGACATGGAGATCCTCGATGATCGGCATATCCGATGCAGGAAGCGACTGCTGATCGACCTCGGCGGCATCGCCAAAGGACATGCCGTCGATCGTGCGGTGGCAGCTTTGCAGGCTGCTGGCGTCCAATCGGGCCTGGTGAATGCGGGTGGCGATCTGCGCGCTTTCGGTCCACGCAAGTGGCAGGTACAACTGCGCGATGCCGATGATGAGATGCACCACGCGCTCACCATTCGCGATTGTGCCGTCGCAAGTTCCGCCAACCTGCTTGACCGGCGCATAATCCGGGGGTCGCAGCACAGTCCGCACATCGGGCAGAACGGTATCCCCTCGCTTGTCGATCATCGCGTGACCGTGCTGGCCAGCCAATGCGCCATTGCCGACGCGCTGACCAAGATTGCCATGGTCGATGCCGACCTCGCCGACAGGATATTGGCGTCGCACGATGGCTATGTTCTGCGCCCTTCCATGATGAGGGAGGCCGCCTGATGCCTCATCGTCGTACCGCCCGTCTTGCCAAATGGCAGCTTGCTCTCCTGACCACCAGCGGTCTGGGCCTCTGGTTGAGCGGGATCTGCTGGCTCCTGCTCCATTATTTCGGGCAGATCGAGGGCGATTTCGGTCCGGAGGTTAATCCCGCCGAACCCTGGATGATGAAAGTTCACGGGCTATTCCTGATCGCCGCGCTCCTGGGGATTGGGGGCATGTTCGTGGCCCATATTCCGAAGGGTTGGCCGCAGCGGCATCAGCGCGTCGCGGGAATCGCTCTCAGTGTCATTCTCGGCTTCATGATCGTCAGCGGGTATATGCTCTATTATGTCGGATGGGAGGAAGTTCGTGCCTGGACAGGTGTCATCCACTGGTCCGTGGGCCTTTCAGTGCCGGTGATCTTTGCATGGCATTATCTGAACGCCCGGCGTACCCGTAAACGAAAGCATAAATGAACTATGTAATTTCGTCGGCCGACATTGGAAGCGACGGAATGACTGTCGGCAGTCCACCCCGTCCGCAGCCATGATCGGCGAAAGGGCGATTGCATTTCTGAATTGCTATTGCTAGTCGATCGCAAAATTTCTCAGGGGGTATCCGATGTACTGTTTTGTACGCCTTCAGATGAAGGCGCCCGTTCTGCAGCTTGCTGCCAGCACGGCCTTGGCGATTTCGATGGCATCTGCAGCGAATGCCGCAGCGGCGGAGGCTGACCAGAGCAGTTCGATCATCGTGACCGGCGTACATCTGAACGACGGCTATGTTCCCAAGGAAACCGGCGCCGCCAAGATCGCAATCCCGCTCAAGGATCTGCCGCAATCGGTTGCTGTCGTTCCGTCCGAAGTGCTGCGCGATCAGCGCGCATTATCCTTGCAGGATGCGCTGAAGAATGTGCCCGGCGTGGCCTTTTCCCATGGCGATGGGCAGCGCGATCAGGTTGCGATCCGTGGATTCACCGCCATTGCCGATCAATATGTTGACGGCTTCCGTGACGATGGCCTTTATTTCCGCGACCTCTCCAATGTCGAGCGCGTCGAGGTCATCAAGGGGCCGGCCGCGGTTCTCTATGGGCGCGGGTCTTCGGGCGGCCTCATCAACCGCGTCACCAAGAAGCCGAATGTCGACCTCATCAGCGGCGCCTTCACCTATGGATCGAAGGGGATCGCGCGCAGTGAAATGGACGTAGGACAGTTCGATGCGCAGTCGGGCGTCGGCTTCCGCGTCACCGGCGCATTGGAAGATAGCGACAGCTTTCGCGACCAGCAGTTCAACAAGCGTGTGGCGCTCGCCCCATCTCTATTGTTGGGCGAAGGCAAGGACACGTCGATCCTCGTCCAGGTCGATTATCTGAAGGACCGCAGGCTCACCGACTTCGGCATTCCCGCGATCAACGGCAAGGTGGTCGATGTGCCACGTTCCACCTACTATGGCGCGCCCAATGCCCGCGACGTGGATGTGAGCCGGTCCGAGGTGATTTCGCAGACGATGACGTTCGCTCACCGCTTTTCTGATGCCCTGTCGTACCGCAACGGCTTCCGACATTATCGCTATACGCTCGACCGGCATAATACCAATGCCACCGCCGTCAATGCGACCGCCGGGACCGTGACGCTATCCCATGGCGGTATCCTGCGCGACGAAGATGGGTGGTCGAACCAGTCCGAACTGACGCACAAGTTCGAACTGGGCGGCATGAAGCACACTGTCCTCTACGGCTTCGAGATCTCGCGTCAGGTCAAAGATGCGGACACCGTCCAGTCACGCGTCGTTGCGGTGACGCCGATCCTCGCGCCCGTCGTTCCCCGACTGTCCAACGCCGATTTCACGGCGCTCAGCGCCAGCTCGGTTTCGACCCTCGATACGCGCGGTCTTTATGTGCAGGATTTCATCGAGCTTGGTCATGGCTTCAAAGCGCTCCTGGGCGTGCGCCATGACTGGTTCAATCAGAAGACCCGGCTCATCATTCCGACGCGCGCTACGCCGCTGCAGAGGAAGGACCGCAAATGGAGTCCGCGCGCGGGCCTGGTGTTCCAGCCCGACGACGCGCAGTCCTATTATGCCTCATGGAGCACGAGCTTCCAGCCATCCGCCGAGACATTCGCGCTGGCCGTAAACAATGCGGACATCGCGCCTGAAAAGACCACCAACAAGGAAATTGGCGCCAAATATACGCTGTTCGACGGACGGTTGTCGCTTCAAGTGGCGGGGTTTGTTCTGCGCCGTACCGGCATCAAGGGAAGCGATCCCGCCACCCCGCAGATTCTGGTGCCGATCGGCACCCAGCGTACGCGTGGCGTCGAACTGTCGGGTGCGCTTGACCTGCCTTCGGGTTTCCGAGCCATCCTGGGCTATGCCTATCTCGATACGCGGGTAATAAAGTCGGCCAATCCCACGTTCCTCGACAAGCGAGCGACGCTGACACCCAAAAATGCCGCCAACGCTTTCCTCACCAAGACCATTGCGACCCACTATGGCGTTGGTGCCGGGGCCAACTATGTCGGAAACCGCTGGGCCGACCCGGCAAACACGACGGTCCTTGACCATTATTTCACGGCCGACGCCATGGGGTGGGCTGAAGTCGGCCCCGCGCGGCTCCAGATCAATGTCTACAATGTCTTCAACAAGAATTACATCGTGTCAGGTCATGGTACATCGGCCATCCTGAACCTGCCAGGAGCGCCCCGCACCGTGCTGGGAACAGTGAGGGTGGGCTTCTGATCCTTCTGTCGCCCGGCCGTCGCCCAATCTCACTTCCGCTTTCAGGCGTGTCCAGGTAGCTCGTGAACGGCTAGAATTGGCGCTCTGCTGCCCGGCGGCTTATCGCAAGGGGAGGAGACGCAGCGGAGCAGTGAAAGATGCTCCGCTGCATCCTTCTTATCACGATGGGCTGATTGTTGGACGATCCGTCGTCGCCATGAACACCGTCCAACTGGTTAGGCCATCCTTGAACCCCTGGTCCGAGCAGGTCGATCGGGCGTGGACTCCAAATCCGTCTGGACCAATACGACGCGCGGGCAGCATGATGTGAATGTGGCTGGCATTTGCAGAGCCCGCACGAAAAGGCATGTGCAACACCAGCAAAGCGGCAAGCTGCAACTCGCGAACAAAGTAGCCCATCACCCATTCGCGAACCTGCTCCCAACCGGTGTGGACCGGGCGGTCTACCGGAAGATCGACCGTATATTGCACATAGGCATTACGTTCGATGAGCGGCTGCGTCGCATCATAGCGCGTAAGCAGGTAATCGAGGTCCGCATATTCGCCGGCCGCTGTTGCAGGCAGCAGCAGGTCATGGCGAGCAGCTGAGTGACCGGCAGGCTGGAGCTTCGCCAGGACCGCAGTCTTGATCCCGCATTTCGGCCCATTTTCCCGCCAGAAGTACCGGGCGTACCGGAATCCGGGGTGATCGCTCGCATCGGCGATATAACGGGACAGTGCTTCGGGTTCAGGCTTCGCCACAACCTTCGTTTTGGTCTTCGTGCTCATGCCTCGACCTCCATTCGCACGTCCCAAGGGCAGGCGGTGGCCAGCCCCGCTTCGCGCTGGCGGGCGCTGGCAAAAGGTGGATGATCAGTAAGTAGGAGACCATATTGACTGGCTCTCACATAGGGACTTCCATTATCGACACAAGGAACAAACCAGAGCTCTCCGTCGGCCGACCAGCCGCGATAATGGCTGAGCCACGAGCTGCGGCTGTGCATGCAGATGTCGAAGGAAAGCTGATAGGCATCGAAACGCAGCAGCAGGATATCCAGGCCGTGCCGAGAGCAGGCATCTGCCGCCAGATCCCAGCCCAGTGGCCGGAACTGCGACGTGCCCATGACGAGCAGGTTCCGTTCCATCAGCAGAATTCCGCCTTCCGCGCCGGATAGCCTGTGGTGCGGCTCGAAATCGATCAATCCGCCGATCTGATATGCGACGGCCAGCATCCGGCGGCGCAGCGCATCGCGGACAAGCGGAGGGGTTTGCGCGCCCCCTGCAGGGCGCGACATGATGGACATGTTCATTGATGTGTACCTTGTTTTCGGGGGCATGGTCGCCGAGCCGGACCACGCCTTTTCCCAATTTCATTTCACTGCGCTCAGCTGTCTGAGCTACCTGTCTTTTTAATGATGCCGGCCGGAGGCGCGCACTCGCTGTCCGTCAACACTCTTGAAGGCGGCGCTGTCCGTGGCCGACCGATGGGCGTGAGGCGAATTCGCGGCCCAGGCTCATATGAGGTGGCCTCCCGCCATAGCCTTCCACCTGATACCGCCGACCAGCAGGCCGAGGTCGCGGGTCTCATCATCGCTGAAGGGCACCTGTTCGTTCGGGGTCATCCGCTTCCTGCTGAGGTCGAAGCAGCGCGGATCCAGATCACGGTCAGCCGGATCGGGAATCAGCCAGTTCGGGCCGTCAAAGCCAGCAGCCCACAGGCGCAGGCCCCGAAACACATGAGTCTCGCCGGCGCGGCAAAGGATAGCGGAGATTCGATAGTCGGCCCCCAGCCCGATCCACGCGGGCTCCACCAGCAGGAGGTCCAACCGCGTTTCGCGCGATGCCGTGAGAAGCCGGCCGAGCGACACATTCCTGCGCCAATGGGCGAGAACGAGGTCAGAATTTCGACAGTAGAAATATCCAGCAAGCACGGGAGGCAAGATGTTGGGGCATGGCTCTGTCTGCCAGCCTGCGATGGTAGCGAGGGCGACCGCTCCATCCTTTGCCAGCGTCTCGCGTTGCCGGTCTTCTTCGTTGATGTAGATCATGCAGTTGGTACTCGCTTGTCGGCACCGGACGGCTGCGATCCCGGCGCTCGGGAGATGTCTTTCACTTTTCAGCGACAGCCACTTCCCTCATCCAAGCTTCCCATGGGTTAGCGCTGCTCATCGCCCGATGGCAGCCAGGCCGTCGATACCGGCGCCGTCCGGTGCTTACTGCTCCTCCGAAATGGTCAGGCGCTCGACCCGTTTGAGGCCGCTGGCCGCCACGGGTCCCCAGTCGACTTCAGGATAGGCGATCCGCGCAATCGCCGCGTTCAATGTCCTGAGCCCAGCGCCGCTACCATATTTGCGCCCCACGCTCGGGGCGAAGGAGTGGCCGGTCAGGAGATCGGATATCTCTTCCTTTGTCCTGTCATCGTCGCGAAGGAAGCGTTTGAGGCTGTGCCGGAAGGAATGAAAAACGAACTCCGAATCGGCGATCCCGAAGGATCGCAGCCGCCGATTGAGCTTCTGCGAGAGGGCGGTGTAGCGCTTTGAATATTTAGTGTTGGCGGACATGTTGTCGAACAGCCACTCGGCATCGCGATCTTTCTGATGTTCGACAAATTTCAGGAAACCGGCTTTCACGATCAAGGGGTGAAGCGGGATTTTCCGCAGGCTGGTTTTGGTCTTGACCCCCTTCTGGATTCCGCCGGTTCGGGCAATCTCCTGCCGTTTGGCCTTACGATCGCGTTCGATCGCGATGAACCAGACGCCGCCTTCACACCGAACATTATAAGGGCGCAGCTGTGCCAGTTCCTCACCACGACAGCCTGTGAAGGGCGCGAGCAGGAAGAACCAGAAGATCGTGTCGTCATCGACATCCGGATCGACAAGCGTAGGCTGGCTGAAGATGAGTTGCAGCTGATCTTCATCGAAGGGGAGGCGGTCGTCGCCCATGTCATCGTCTGCCTGGATGGATACCTTCAGGCTGGGATCACTCTCGATCCATTCGTTATCGACAGCGTGAGCCAGGACGCTTTTCAAGGCCTGCAGAGCCTTCTTGGCGGATTTCGGCGAGACAAGGGGCAGTCCCTGTTCGGCTGCAAGCGCAATCTGGTCGCGCAATGGCAGTCTGCGGATGTTCGGAGCTGGCCGCGTCGGCCGGGACAGCAGCGCGGTGCTGAATTCCTTCACTATCGAGCGACTTATCAACTGGACCGGCATGTCGCCGAACAGGTCGATGAACTGGTTGATCGCCGTGGCGAACTCGTCCTTCGATTTTTCCCTTGCCTTCGACGCCACCCGCCAGTCCGCGAACACCTCGGAAACGGGGTTGCCCTTGCCAGTCAATCCGGCAGAAGGAGCCGGTGGGCTGGAAGGCACCGGCAAATCGGCTTTGGCGGGATCTGTGAGCGGCGACAGAGCATCCATCAAGCCGTCCGGCCAATGTCCGAAGCGATGCTTCGCAAGGCGATGGAGGAAATGCTTCGCTACAGCATTGTAGCGGGCCGTGCCGACCTTGAAATCCTCTCCGGCATGATGGGAGATGGCAAGTAGCGGAATTTCAATATGCGCCCAGCCTTCCTGTGCAAGCAGCCGACGAGCGAGTTGCTGGTGAATGAAACCGTCAGTCGCGCCGCGACCCTCGAAAAGTTTCGCCTGCAGGGCGAAACGATCCCGTTCCGCGTCGGTCACCAAGACGGGAACGGTGGGAGGCAAATCATCTTCGTCTGTGGAGATTGCCGAGATACGGAAGTGGCGTTCAGCGGCCTGTGCATGTTCGACGCCCCAAGACGACCGGACGTGAAGGGCGAGGATGTTGAGGAGCGCGACCATCACCGCGTCCGGCGAGCCATTGCGATCTACCATCTTCGCGATTGCCGCATCGACGAGCGCTTCTGCTGCCATCGACTCTTGCCTTGCAAGCTCATCGTCGAGGCGCTTCACCTCAGCTTTGTAGAAGGCGGTCCATTCGGCGCGCTTGATGGCGGCGACCTGCGGATCGCTGGTCTCAAGCGAATGCTGCCACGATGTCTTGCCGACAGCAGCGCGGTGGCGTGCAGGCACGTCCATCCGAAAATATTCAAACCGGGATTTCGCCTTGCGATGGGAATGCGTCATGCGGCGCCTCATTTCGTACCACCCTTTCGTACCACCGGGCAGTGAATGAAGCGTTGATTTCAGGCGTCTTCCGCACAACTCCGCCATTTCAGGCGTGAGTGGTGACCCCTACGGGAATCGAACCCGTGTTTCAGCCGTGAAAGGGCCGCGTCCTAGACCGCTAGACGAAGGGGCCACATGCAGGTCCGCTTGGGCGTCGCTGCGAAGCGAGGCGGGCATTAGGCGGTGGCTCCGGAACGGTCAACCCCCTTTTCGTCATGAAAAGAGCGCGGGGCGAAAATTTGCCGATCCGCTTCTCAATCGGCCCAGGCGGCATCCTCCAGATGCAGTTCGGCGGCAGGACGGGGGCCCCAATCGTCGATCTTCGCGCGGCCCGCTATCCACAGGCGCCGGTCGCGCGGCGCGCCGAGAATGGCCTGGCCCAGATCGGATTCCGCCTGGCGGAAGGCGATGGTCTTGATCGACCGGCCATCGTCGCCCGCCATGATCGCGCGCAAATGGCCGTTGCCGACGACATCGGCCTTGACCACCCGCATCGGGCCGGAGGCGATGAGCGGCGCAGGCCACCCCGCCCCATAGGGACCGCCGGCGTCGATGGCGGCAACAAAATCCGGATTGACCCCAGCAGGCGCCAGCACGGCGTCGATCAGCAGCGCCCGGTCGTCCCGCGCCCTGGCGACCGCGTTGGCAAGCCGTTCGTCGAGGAAGTCGGCCAGCGCATCCACCTTGTCCGCCGCGACCGTCAGGCCCGCCGCCATGGCATGACCACCACCCGCGACCAGCAGGCCGCTATCCTTCGCCGCCAGGATCGCCGCGCCCAGATCGACGCCGGAGATGGAGCGGCCCGACCCCTTGCCGACGCCTTCCTCATCCAGGGCGACGACGATGGCAGGGCGTCCCGCCTTCTCCTTGATGCGCCCGGCGACGATGCCGATCACGCCGGGATGCCAACCCGCGCCCGACACCAGCGCCACCGCCCGATTGCCCTGCGCCGCGAGCAGTTCCTCCGCCTCCGCCTGCACCGCCGCCTCTATGGCGCGGCGTTCCTCATTGAGCCGGTCCAGCTCCTGCGCGATCTTCGCCGCTTCCGCCGGATCTTCGGTGATCAGCAGCCGCACCCCCAGATCCGCCTTGCCCACGCGCCCGCCCGCATTGATGCGCGGGCCAAGCGCGAAGCCCAGATCGTGGCACAGCGGCGCCCGCGTCAGGCGGCTGGCGTCGATCAGGGCGGAAAGGCCGATATTGCGCCGCTTCGCCATGATCTTCAGCCCCTGCGCGACGAACGCGCGGTTGAGGCCCTTCAGTTGCGCCACATCCGCCACCGTGCCCAGCGCGACGATGTCGAGCAGCTCCATCAAGGGCGGCTCGGCACGCCGGTCGAACCAGCCGCGTCTGCGCAGCACGCGGATCAATGCCGCACCGAGCAGGAAGGCCACGCCCACGGCCGCCAGATGACCGTGCGCCGCAGCTTCCTCCGCTTCGTCCAGGCGGTTGGGGTTCACCAGCGCCAGCGCTTCGGGCAGGGCGGCGGCGCATTTATGATGGTCGACCACCACGACATCGACTCCTGCCGCCTTCGCCATGGCGAGCGCCTCGAACGCCTGCGCGCCGCAGTCCACCGTGACGATCAGCGTCGCCCCCTCGCCCGCCAGCCGCACCAGCGCCTCGCCGGAGGGGCCGTATCCCTCCATCAGCCGATCGGGAATATAGGGCCGCGCCGCCAGCCCCAGATCGCGCAGCAGGCGTATCAGCAGCGCCGCGCTGGTCGCGCCGTCGACATCATAATCGCCGAAGATGCGCACATCCTCCCCGCGCACCACCGCATCGGCCAGCCGTTCGGTGGCGGCGTCCATGTCTCGGAACAGGCTGGGGTCGGGCATGAAATGGCGGATGGTGGGGTTGCGGTGCGCCTCCACCGCCTCACGCGGGCAACCGCGCGCCAGCAGCAATTGCGTGACCAGATCGTCGGGCCGATAACCGGGGTCGCGCCCGTCGCCATTGCCCCCGCGCCACCGCCAGGGCTGGCCAAGGATAGAGCGGGTGATGTTGAGCGCGATGGTCATGCCGCCGGTCTAGACCGGTTGGGATTCGGAGGGAAGCACCTGCCTTCATGACGCAGGCGGAACCGAAGCAACCGCTTGCGCGTATTGGCTGTTCGCGCCCTGCACGGGCGAAGGACAAAAGGGGCAAAGCGGGTTTCCATGGGTTCAAGGCAGAAGCGGGTCCGGCGAGCCTTGGGTCTGATGATGATGGCGGCCTCTCCCCTCCCTCTGATGGCGCAGACGCCTTCGCCGCAACAGCAGGAAGAACCGATCCTGCCCGACAGCGAGTTCGAGGCGCGCCTGCCCAAGACGGGGGAAACGCCAACGGGCACCGGCGCGCCGCTGCCCTCCATAGACCAGTGGATCGACCAGCAGATGCCCGAAGCCGGCGCGGCGCAACAACTGCCGCCAGCGGTCGAGCCGCAGGAGGAGCGTGAACTGGCCCAGCCGCTGCCGCCGCTCGACAGCGTGCAGGTGCCGACGCAGGTCGCGACTGACGGCAACCCCGATGAAAAGACCCAGGCGGTGCGTTATTCGGTGGCGTTGGAGGGCTTCGGCAAGACCGGGCTGGAGCCGGCGTTCCGCGATTCCTCCGCCCTGATCGACGGCGGCGGCAAGGCCGACACGGCGGCAATGGTGCAGGCCCGGGCCCATGAGGATGAGGCGCTCGCCATAAGGCTGCTCTATGCTGAGGGCTATTATGACGCGACCGCGCTCGCATCGCTCGACCAGACGGGCGACGGGGCATTGAAGGCCGTCCTCTCGGTCACGCCGGGCAAGCGCTACAGGATCGGGGACATCGTCATCAACGCCGGGCCGACCGTGCCGCCCGGCCTGATCCGCGACAGCCTGCCGCTCAAGACCGGCGACTATATCGTCGCGGCGGCGGTCGAGGGGGCGGAGGCCAATGTCGGCGTCAAGCTGCCGGAAAATGGCTATCCCTTCGCGAAGGTCGGGCAGCGGGACATATTGCTCGACCCCGCGACGGTGACGGGAGACTATACCCTGCCGGTGGAGACGGGCCCGCGCGGATCGTTCCGGGGGATCACCACCACGGGCGAGAAGCAGGCCTTCGGCGCCGATCATATGAAGGTCATCAGCCGCTTCCGGCCGGGCGAGCTTTACGACAGCCGCAAGGTCGACGACCTTCGCCGGGCGCTGGTGGCGACGGGGCTGTTCTCCAGCATCTCGGTCGATCCGGTCAGGACCAGCGAGCCGGGACCGGACGGCACCGAATATGTCGACCTGGAAGTCGCGCAGGAGGCCGGCAGGCCGCGCACGCTGGCGGGTGAGCTGGGCTATGGCACCGGCCAGGGCTTCCGCGCGGAGGGAACATGGACCCACCGCAACCTCTTCCCGCCCGAAGGCGCGCTGATCGCCAGCGTGATCGCCGGAACGCAGGAACAGGGCGCATCGGGCACCTTCCGCCGATCCAATGCGGGCAAGCGCGACAAGACCTTCCAGACCGGCATCACGCTCAATCACCAGAATTACGACGCCTATGAAGCCTATACGGCGGGTCTCAACATCGGCTGGTCGCGGCAGTCGACGCCGATCTTCCAGAAGCGCTGGACCTACAGCTATGGCGCGGAAGTGCTGCTGACCAACGAACAGGTGGTGGTCGATCCGGCGACGGCGGACAAGACGCGGCGGACCTATTTCATCGGCGGCCTGCCGGTGCAACTCGGCTATGACCGATCCAACGACCTGCTGAACCCGACCAGGGGTTTCCGCGCCAATCTGCGCGCGGAACCGGAAGGATCGTTGCAGGGCAGCTTCTCCCCCTATCTGCGCGCGACATTCGACCTCACCGGCTATTATCCCTTGTCGGACAGCCTGGTGATCGCCGCTCGCACGCGGGTCGGCACGATCAGCGGGGTGAAGCGCGACGATGTGGCGCCCTCACGACGGATCTATGCCGGCGGGGGCGGATCGGTACGCGGCTATGGCTATCAGGAACTGGGGCCGAAGGACGCGAACAACGATCCCATCGGCGGCCGGTCCGTCAATGAATTCGCGGTCGAGGGCCGCTACCGCTTCGGGGACTATGGCGTGGTCGCCTTCGTCGATGCGGGCCAGGTCTATGAAAGTTCCATGCCGCAATTTTCCGACATCCGGTACGGCGTGGGCGTCGGCGGCCGCTTCTACACCAATTTCGGTCCCTTCCGCGCCGACATAGCCATGCCGATCAACCGGCAGCCGGGCGAATCCAAATTCGCGCTCTATATCGGCATCGGACAGGCATTCTGATGGCTGAGGAAACCGCCACCGTCGTCGTCAGGCGTCCCCTCTGGCAGAAGATCGTCCTGTGGGTCATCGGGCTGGTCGTCGCCCTGATCGTGCTGGTCGCCGGGCTGCTGCTGTTCCTGAACACCCAGCCGGGCAAGAAATTCCTGATCCGACAGATCGCCGCGCTGAAGCTGGAATCCGGCATGGGCATATCGGTCGGCCGGATCGAAGGGTCGATCTACAGCGACATGGTGATCCACGATCTGGTGCTGCGCGATCCCAAGGGGCCGTTCGCCGCCTCCCCGCGCGTCCATGTGGTATGGAGCCCGTTCCGCTACATCGACAACCATATTTCGGTGCGGCTGCTGGAAAGCCCGCTGGTGGTGCTGGCGCGCAGCCCGCAGTTCAACGTGACGAAAAGCGATCCCAATGCGCCGATCCTGCCCGACCTCGACATCGACGTCGATCGGCTGAAAATCGCGAGGTTCCTCGTCGCCAGGCCGGTGATCGGCCAGAAGCGGGAGATCGCCATCGACGGCGTGACCCATATCGCGGACGGCCGCGCCATATTGTCGGCCAATGCGGTGGTGGATAGCGGCGACCGCTTGCAGGCAAATCTGGACGCCGTGCCCGCGCAGAACCGCCTGTCCATGAAGGGCACGCTGACCGCGCCGAAGGGCGGCGTCATCGCGGCGATGAGCGGCCTGACCGACGGCTTCACCGCGACGCTGGACGGCCGGGGCACGTGGCAGGCGTGGAACGGGCGGCTGGTCGCGACGTCCGGCAAGGGCGAGTTGGCGAATATCGCGCTCGCCGCTCGCGACGGCAATTTCACCGCCAGGGGCCCGCTGCGGCCCGGGCTGGTCTTTGCCGGGACCGTCGACCGGCTGACGACGCCGTCGGTTGACGTCGACCTGTTCGCGGGCCTGAACGAGCGGCGGGTGAACCTCAAAGGCTCGCTGAAATCCCCCGCCCTGTCCGCCACCGCGCAGGGTCTGGTCGACCTTGGCCAAAGCCGGTTCAGCGCGCTCAGGATCGACGCCGCCCTGCTCACCCCCGGCGCGATCATGGAGAAGGTGAAGGGCCGCGACGTGCGCGCTTCGGTGATCCTCGACGGGCCGATGGCGACGCCCTTCATCGACTATGACATCACGGCGAAGCATATCGCCTTCGACGCCACGGGGATCGAAAATCTGAAGGCCGGCGGGCGCGCCGTGATCGACGCCGACCGCATCCGCATTCCGGTAAGCGCCACCGCCAGCCGCGTCACCGGCCTCAATGCCGCGGCGGGCGGCCTGCTCAACAATCTGCGGGTGAAGGGCGACTTCGCCTATGCCGCGGGCAAGCTCATCAGCGACAATCTGAAGATCGACAGCGACCGGGTGGACGCCACCGCCATCGTGCTGGCCGACATGGAAAACGCCATCTATCGCGGCGCGCTCAAGGGCCGGGTCAACGACTACAGGATCGACGGCGTCGGCATCGTCAATCTCAACACCGATGTGAAGCTGGTGCCGGGGCCCCGGGGCGGCTTCGGCCTGTCCGGCCGTTTCGGCGTCCGCACGGCCCGTTGGGAGAACGCCTCCGTCCGCGATTTCCTGGGCGGCAATGCCGTCGCCTCCGGCAGCATCGGCATGACGCCGGAGGGGAAGTTCACCCTTACCGGCCTGAAAGGCGCGGCGCCCAATTTCCGGATCCACAGCGGTTCGGGCAGCTATGATACCGACGGCCGGATCGCCTTCGACGCCAGGGCGACGTCCAACCAATATGGCTCGCTGGCGCTGACCGTGCGCGGCACGATGGAGCGGCCCAATGCCGTGCTCCGCGCCGCCCGGCCCAATGTCGGCGTGCAGCTTTACGACGTGGTGGCGAAGCTGAATGGCGAAGGGGCGGGCTATCGGCTCGAAGCCACGGGCGGGTCCGCCTATGGCCCCTTCTTCGCCAATGTGCTGATCCGCACTGCCAGCGGGCCGCTCACCATCGACATAGCCAGGGCGCGTTTCGCCGGCATCGACATGAACGGCCGCGTGCAGCAGAGCGCCGCCGGTCCCTTCACCGGGCAACTTGCCATGAACGGTTCCGGCATCACCGGCGCGGTCCGGCTGATGGCGGTGGGCAAGGCGCAGGGCGCGCAGTTGAGCGCCACCGCCAGCAATGCGAAACTGCCGGGCGAAGCGGATGTGGTGATCGGCCGGGCGCTGATCACGGCGAACATGGTGCTGACCGAACAGCCGCAGATCAACGCCGACGTGCAGATGGCGAACGCCGCCTATGGCGACTATATCGTGCGCAAGGCGCGCGGCCGGATCGACTATCGCGGCGGACGCGGCCGGGCGCAGTTGGTCGCTGACGGATCGACCGGCGTGCCCTTCTCCATCGCCATGAACGCCGCGTTGCGCCCGACGCTCTACGCCGTCGCGCTGGAGGGACGGGCGAGCAACATCCCCTTCCGCTTCGCCCGGCCTGCCATCATCCGGATCGAGAAGGAAGGCTATCGCCTCGAACCCTCAACGCTGGTGCTGCCGCAGGGCCGGGTCGACCTGGCGGGGCGCTTCGGCCAGCAGACGGCGATGCAGGCGCGGTTCAAGGATTTCGACCTCGCCATCGTCAACATGGCCTCACCGGGATTGGGAATTGGCGGGAAAGCGACCGGCACGCTGGATTTCGCGCAGAATGGCACCGCCTTCCCCACCGCGACCACGCGCCTCGCGATCAACGACTTCCGCCGCTCCAGCCTGACCGCCGTGTCCGATCCGGTGTCGATGGCAATCGAGGGCAAGCTGTCGAACGCAGGCGGCGACATGCGCGGCCTCATCCGGCGCGGCAATGCGACGCTGGGCCGTTTCGTCGCGACGCTGGCGCCGCCGGGACCCGGGGCGAGTTGGGCGCAGCAATTGCAATCCGCGCCCTTGGGCGGCGGCATCCGCTATGCCGGACCGGCCGATGTGCTGTTTTCCTTCGCCGGGCTGGCCGACCAGCAATTGACGGGGCCGATCGCCATAGCGGCGGATTTCGGGGGGCGGCTGACTGCCCCGCGTCTCAACGGGCTGGTCCGCGCCAATGCCCTGACCTATGAGAATGAGACCTTCGGCACGCGCGTCACGCAGATGCGGCTGGATGGGCGCTTCACCAATGACCGGCTCGACCTGCGCGACTTTTCCGGGCGGGCAGGCGAAGGCACGGTGCAGGCCAGCGGCACGGTGGGGCTGGCGGCGGAGAGCGGCTATCCGATGAACATAGCCGTGAAGCTGAACCGCGCCCGCCTCGCCCGCAGCGAAGCGATCACCAGCGTGGTCAGCGGCACGCTGGCCATCACCAACAGCCCGGCCAATGGCGGCCTGATCAAGGGCGATCTTTCGCTTCCGGAAACGCGCTACCGCGTCGCCTGGCAGGGGGGCAGCGACATCCGCCAGTTGACGGGCGTGCGCCGCAAGGGCGAAGGGACCGACCTGCTCGACCAGCGCCTTGCGGCACGACAGGCGGCCGCCAAGCCCACCCCATGGAAGCTGGACGTGCGCGTTCGCGCCGATAACGAAATCTATGTGACCGGCATGGGCCTCGATTCCGAATGGAAGACGAACATGCGCGTCACCGGCACCGCGAACGATCCGCGCGTGGTTGGCAAGATCGAGGTGATACGCGGCCGCTACAGCTTCTCGGGCCATCAGTTCGATCTGGAGCAGGGCATCATCACCTTCAACGGACCGATGATGAATCCCACGCTGGCGATCCGCGCCGAAACCCGGATCGACGATGTGACGGCAGGCATAGCCGTGGGCGGCACGGCGCAACGGCCCGACATCGCCTTCGTTTCCACGCCGACGCTGCCGCAGGACGAGATATTGGCGCGCATCCTGTTCGGGGACAATGTGGCGAACCTGTCGGCCACCCAGGCGATCCAGTTGGCGGCGGCGCTCAACGGTCTGCGTGGGGGCGGAGGCGGGCTCAATCCCATGGGCAAGCTGCAAAATGCGTCGGGCGTCGACCGGATCGGCATCGTCGGCGGCGACGAGGCGACGGGGCGCGGCACTTCCCTCGCCGTCGGGCAGCATATCTCCAACAACATCTATGTGGAGGTGATCACCGATCCCAAGGGTTTCACCGCCACCCAGCTCGAAATCTCCCTGTCCAAGACGCTCAGCCTTTTGTCGAAGACCGGCACCAATGCGGGTTCTTCAGCCAATCTGCGCTATTCGAAGGATTATTGACGCCATCGGCAGTCGGATGGAAATGTCCGGGGGCGAGTTCAAGGGGCGACTTTGCTGGATGCTTGCGGGCGGGAAACCGGGTCTGAATGCAGGGCGAGATTCCTGAGATTCACTACGCTCCTGAAGGCAGGAGCCCAGGTCTCTCTCTCATCTATCACGGCAGCGTCTGGCTTGGGTTCTTATGAGGCACTTGTCTGTTTCGAGGAACCTTTGCAGGGGCGCGGAGTGTTGGACGGCAGCATGACCAATCATCACCCAACGCCTCTGCCCGCAAAGAGAATTCCATGGATAGGACATCCCATCCGGACACCCAGGCCAAAGGTAAAAGGCCCGCTGCGCCAGTCGCGCAGCGGGCCTTTTCAGTGCGTGAAGCGGCAGGCGGGCAGAGCCGCGCTGGAGCTTTCCGGTTGATCCGGCCGGAAAGCCCGTCAGCGCCTATTCGCCATCATCCTCCGCTTCGGGTCCGGCCATCATCCCTTCGGCGACCTCCTCGGTCTTCCCGCGGATCGCCTTTTCCAGCTTGTCCGCCATTTCGGGATGTTCTTTCAGAAAGGTTTTTGCATTCTCGCGACCTTGCCCGATGCGAACCGAGTCATAGGAGAACCAGGCGCCCGACTTCTCGACCAAGCCGGCCTTCACGCCGATGTCGAGCAGTTCGCCGATCTTGGACACGCCCTCGCCATACATGATGTCGAATTCGACCTGCTTGAAGGGCGGCGCGACCTTGTTCTTGACCACTTTCACGCGGGTCGCGTTGCCGACAATGTCCTCACGATCCTTGATCTGACCGGTGCGACGGATGTCGAGGCGGACCGAGGCGTAGAATTTGAGCGCGTTGCCGCCCGTCGTCGTTTCGGGATTGCCGTACATGACGCCGATCTTCATGCGGACCTGGTTGATGAAGATCACCAGGCAGCGCGAGCGGGAGATGGAGCCGGTCAGCTTGCGCAGCGCCTGGCTCATCAGGCGGGCCTGCAGGCCGACATGGCTGTCGCCCATCTCGCCCTCGATTTCGGCACGCGGAACCAGAGCGGCGACCGAGTCCACCACCAGCACGTCGATGGCATTGGAGCGCACCAGCGTGTCGACGATCTCCAGCGCCTGTTCGCCGGTATCCGGCTGTGACACGATCAGTTCGTCGATGTCGACGCCCAGCTTCTTCGCATAGCCCGGATCGAGCGCATGTTCCGCATCGACAAAGGCCGCGATGCCGCCGGTCTTCTGCGCTTCTGCAATGGCGTGCAGCGCCAGCGTGGTCTTGCCCGAGCTTTCCGGGCCATAAATCTCCACAATACGTCCGCGCGGCAGGCCACCAATGCCAAGCGCGATGTCCAGCCCCAGCGATCCGGTCGAGATCGCCTCGATCTCGATCTTCTCGCGGCTGCCCAGCTTCATGGCCGACCCCTTGCCGAAGGCACGGTCGATCTGGGAAAGGGCCGCTTCCAATGCTTTCTGTCTGTCCATTGTCCCTGTCTTCTTGGAATCGATGAGTGAGAGCATTGCGGTCATCGGCCTATCCCCTGTCAAGCGGAACGCGCCGGTCCGGATGGCGCGTGGCCACCATGTATCCTGTTTGTTCTAATGGAACAAGAGGGGAACGAAATTTTCTTATGCGGCGCTCAGCGCCTTGTTCAGCGCGCGCTCGACCGCGCCGATCGTGAAGGGCTTGGCCAGGGTCGGCCGGTCGGCATGGCTGGTCGGCAGATCGTCCGCCATGCCGCCC
Organism: Sphingobium sp. PNB; assembly: GCF_019873065.1. Taxonomy (NCBI): domain Bacteria; kingdom Pseudomonadati; phylum Pseudomonadota; class Alphaproteobacteria; order Sphingomonadales; family Sphingobiaceae; genus Sphingobium; species Sphingobium sp. PNB. Next base: position 20,493 of record NZ_JAINEZ010000029.1, on the reverse strand, counting down.
GTCGCAAAGACGAAGGGTATGCCGCTCTGCGCCAATATGTCCGCAACGGGCCAGCTTTTCTCGCCATGCAGGTTGCAATCGAGCAGCGCCGCGTCGAAGCCGCCCTCGCGCGCCTTGGCGCAGGCATCATCGACCGATTCGGCAATGGCGTGCAGCCGGTATCCGAGCGTGTCGAGATAATCCTCCAGCATCATGCCGATCATTGCCTCATCCTCGACGATCAGGATGGTCTTGCCGTCAGACATGCTTGCGGTCCCCAATCTTACCCATCGCAACCCCAAAGGCCTTTTCCCACCGGCATAATCGACAAGCCGCGCGGAAGTTCATTCTTCAAATTCATTCCGCCGCAGGACGCATCGCCAGAGCATCCCGCGCCGCTTCCGCCAACTGGCTGACGGAAAAGGGTTTCGGAAGGAAAGCCACATTGGCGATGTCGATCGATTTGCGCAACTGTTCCTCGGCATAGCCCGACATGAACAAGACCGGCAGGTCCGGATGGCTCGCCCGCGCCCGCGCGACCATCGATGGACCGTCCATGTTCGGCATCACCACATCGGAAATCAGCAGGTCGATCTTCTCGTCTCCGGCCAGCACTTCCAGCCCCTGTTCGCCGTCATTGGCTGTCAGCACTTTATAGCCCTGGCGCGACAAAGCCCGTTCCGCGACGGCGCGCACCATATCCTCTCCTCCACCAGCAGCACGGTGCCGGTGCCCCAGGTTTCGCTGCGGCGCACGGGCGCCTTGGGCTGGGCGGCCTGATCGACATCGGCGCCCTGATAGACGGGCAGGTAGATGACGAAGCTCGCCCCGCGGCCAAGCTCCGATTCCGCGAAGATGAACCCGCCCGACTGCTTGACGATGCCGTAGACGGTGGAGAGGCCAAGGCCCGTCCCCTTGCCCAGTTCCTTCGTGGTGAAGAAGGGTTCGAAGATCTTCGAAAGAATGTCGGGCGGGATGCCCAGCCCCGTGTCGGACACCCGCACCGCCGTATAGTCGGCTGGCGGCAATATGTCCGACCGCATCTCCCGCACCTTGGCGGCGGGCACGCCGTAGGTCTGGATATTGAGCGTGCCGCCGTCCGGCATGGCGTCGCGGGCGTTGACGGCCAGGTTGACGATCACCTGCTCCAGCTGGCCAGGATCGGCCCGCACCGCGCCCAGATTGCGGCCATGGCTGACTTCCAGCTTGACGCTCTCGCCCAGCAAGCGCTTCAGCAGGTTGGAGACGTCCGCGACGATGTCGGGCAATTGCAATATCTGCGGCCGCAACGTCTGCTGGCGCGAGAAGGCGAGCAACTGCCGCGTCAGCCCCGCCGCGCGGTTGCTGTTCGACTTGATCTGCTGGTTGTCGTCATAATCGCTGTCGCCCGGCGTATGGCGCATCAGCATCAGGTCACAATGGCCGATGATCGCGGTCAGGATATTGTTGAAGTCATGCGCGACGCCGCCTGCAAGCTGGCCGATCGCCTGCATCTTGGTCGCCTGCGCGACCTGGCGCTTGAGCTTGCTCTCCTCGCTATTGTCCTTGAGGGAGAGCAGCACCGCCGCCTCGCCCAGCCCGCGCACGCCGGCCAGGCTGAGCGCGATCGGCTCGTCCGGTTGGTTGCGCATGCGCACGGCGACATCGCCCGACATTTGCGGCCCGACCGCAAAGCGCCGCACGGCGTCGGCCACCGCCGCCTGATCTTCCCGCACCACCAGGTCGCCGGGATAGCTGGGCTTCTCCTCGGGCTTGACGCCCGCCGCCCGCGAAAAGGCCTTGTTCATGAACAGGACGCGACCGTCGCGATCCGCCATGGCGAGGCCGAAGGGGAGCAGCGACAACAGCGTCTCGATATAGGAAAGCGCCGACGTGCCGCCCGCATTGCCCGCCGGCTCGTCGATCAGCAGCAGCAGCATCGGTCCGTCCTGCGCACCCGATTGCGCGCCCGCCGGCTGGGCGGCGCGCTTCAACGGCACCTGCAGCAGCCGCAGCGGAATGCCGCCCGATTCCTCCCGCGCCAGGAACAGCCGCGCCTTGTCGTCCACCCGCATGTGCGCGGCGAAATCGCGCCCGGTGATATTGGCGTCGATCCGTCCGGCGGCGCGCAGCAGGAAGGCGCCATTGGCGGCCCGGATGCGCCCCTCCCCGCCGATCATCACCGCCATGATGCCCGCTTCGCCCAATTGCCGCCCGGCTTCCCCGGTCAGCAGGCGGTGCACATCGTCCAGCGCGCTCGGCTGGCGCACCGGGGAAAAGCGCCACAGCAGATAATCCTCTGACCGGCCGGTACGGCAGAGGAAGGCATCCAGTCGCAGCGCACCCTGCACGATCCCTTCCACCCGCGCCTCGCCGTCGCGCCAGGCGGCGCGGGCGGCGTTGCCCAAACTGTCGGACAGGCTGCTGTCGCCGGTGACATGGGGCGGCGTGGGGAAACCGGGAAACCATTCCCCGAACAGGTCGCTGGCGCAGACCAGCCGCCCGGCGCGATCGGTGACGGCGATCGCCATGTTGGAGGCATCCGCCGCCGCGCGCGCCACGGTCCAGTCGGGCACGGCCTCACCCACGGCCACTTCCTGCGGATAGAGCCGGCGATACCACCCCAGCAGCGCCGCCCCGGCCAGCAGCGCGGCGCCGAACCCGGCGCCCAGCGCCCAGTTGCCGGCGGCATAGACCACCAGCCCGGCGGACATCAGCGCCAGCAGGATGAGCAGCGGCAGGGCCAGGGGCGACGACCTGTCGGCCGCCCAGGCGTCTCCATCCCTGATCACACGCGCGGACACGGCCCGGCTATCCCCCTGCATTCACAATGGACTGCCCGCTCCCGCCGGTCAGGCCGAAGCGACCTCCTCCAATGCGCTGCTTTCGCGTGCCTTGCCAATCCTCAATTTGCGGGCATGCCATTTCCGGCCCATGCGATGACGCCAGATCCAGTCGGCCAGGAAGTAGCCGACCACCGCAAAAGCCAGGGAAATCAGCGCCAGCCCCAGCAGCATGGCGGGCGCTGCCTCCGAAAAGAGCCAGGCGCACCATTCGCGGATCGACGCATGCCGGTCGATCAGCGCCATGAAGCCCGATGCATCCGCCGACCGTCCGAGCAGCCAGTTGCCCATATAGACCGACGCCATCAGGAACAGCGGCGTGGTCGCGGGATTGGAGAGGAAGGTCATCGCCGCCGCCAGCGGGATGTTCGCCCGGAACGGCAGCGCCAGCAGCGCCGCGCCCGCGATCTGCACGCCGGGGATCAGCAGGAAGATGCCGACCAGCAGCCCCAATGCCACGCCGCGCGGCACCGAACGCCGGGTGAAGCGCCACAGCGAGGGTTCCAGCACCCGGTGCGCCACCGGGGCCAAAAAGCGGTTGTTTTCCAGCGATTCGCGGGTAGGCGCATTGGCGTGCCACCAGCGGGAGAGCCTGTTGTCCATCAGCGATGCGCCTTCATGATGCGCTGCTGATCGCGCTTCCAGTCGCGTTCCTTGATCGTGTCGCGCTTGTCATGGGTCTTCTTGCCCTTGGCCAGCGCCAGCTCGACCTTCGCCTTGCCCCGGCTGTTGAAATAGATCGACAGCGGCACCAGCGTCATTCCCTTGCGCTCGACAGCGCCATGCATGCGGGCGATCTCCCGCTGGTGCAGCAGCAGCTTGCGGGGGCGCTTGGGCTCATGGTTGAAGCGGTTGCCATGGCTGAATTCGGGGATGTTGCTGTTGACCAGCCACACCTGCTCGCCCTTCACCTCGGCATAGCTTTCCGCAATATTGCCCTCGCCGAAGCGCAGCGACTTCACCTCGGTCCCTTGCAGGGCGATCCCAGCCTCGAACACATCCTCCAGGAAATATTCGAAACGGGCGCGCCGGTTCTCGGCGACGATCTTCTTCTTGTCGAAGGCTTCGGGACGGGGACGGGCCATTATTCTCTAACTAACTCGCTTCACCATATAGGCCCGCGGGACGATCAAACCAGTCCCGCGATCTCCAGAGCCCGGTCGACGGCGGCACGGCTCGATTCCGACGGCCAGGTGATCGGCAGGCGGACCTCGCCGGACATGTCGGGCCGAACGCGTGTAAGGGCATATTTGACCGGGCCGGGTGAAGAATCGCTGAACAGGGCATCATGCAGGGGGTAGAGACGATCCTGAAGCGCAAGGGCGCCATGCCAGTCGCCGTTTGCCATCGCCCGCTGGAATTCGGCGCAAAGGCGCGGCGCGACATTGGCCGTGACCGAAATGCAGCCCCTGCCGCCCATTGCATTGAAACCCAGCGCCGTTTCGTCATTGCCGGAAAGCTGACAGAAATCGGCGCGGCAGGCGAGGCGCTGTGCGCTGACCCGCCCCAGATTCCCGGTGGCGTCCTTGATGCCGACGATGGTCTGGAATTCCTCTGACAGGCGGTGGATGACCGGCACGCCGATGTCGGTGATCGTGCGGCTGGGCACGTTGTAGAGGATGATCGGCAGCGAACAGCGCTCCGCCAGATGCGCGAAATGCCGGTACACCCCCTCCTGATTGGGCTTGTTGTAATAGGGCGCGACCACCAGCGCCGCATCGGCCCCCGCCGCCTGCGCCGCGAACATATGCTCCAGCGCGATGCGGGTGTCGTTGGAACCGCAACCCGCGATCACCGGCACGCGGCCCGCCGCCTGGTCGACGCAGATGGCGATGACGCGATTATGTTCCTCGACCGTCATGGTCGCGCTTTCGCCCGTCGTGCCGCAAGGGACGAGCGCGCTGCTGCCTTCCCCGATCTGCCAGTCAACGAAGGCGCGAAAAGCCACCTCGTCCACCGCCCCGTTGCGGAAGGGCGTGATCAGTGCCGGAATCGACCCGGAAAACATGCAACAAACTCCTTCAATTCACCGGGATTCCGGGGCATGATAGCGTGAAACACGCGAACGGCGCGCTATAGCGCGTCATTCAGGGCCTGATAAGGATGCAATTGCGATAATGTCCAGTAGGGTATCGCTCTCCTGTCTTGAAACTGCCCCGGAAGCCCTCACGGTTCGTATGCCACTGATTGCTCTTTTGCTTTTCACAGCCGGCGCCAGCGCCCAGACCGAAACCACCGGCCCCGCGCCAGCCGCGGCCTATCCGCCCGGCGCCGTGGTGCAGCCTGTTCCCAGCTCCAGCGAGCCCAGCCCGTGGCAGCGCGCCCAAAGCCGAATCGGCGTGGCGAGCGATCCGTCGATCTCCGGCACGATCAGCCAGTGGCGCGCGCTCCAGCAGAGCGATGGCCTGGGCTCCTCCACCTATATGAGCTTCATCATGGCCAATCCCGGCTGGCCGGGCGAGGACCGGATGCGGCGGCTGGCGGAAACCGGCATCAATCCCAATAGCTACGATCCCGGGCAGGTCATCGCCTTCTTCACTCGCTTCCCGCCGCGCACCGCCACCGGCAATGCCCGCTATGCGCTGGCGCTGATGCAGCAGGGCCGCATGGGCGAGGCGCGGGTCGCCGCGCGCAACGCATGGGTCGGCGGCACGCTTTCCCCCGATGACGAGGCGCGGCTGCTTTCACTCTTCGGCGCGGGATGGACATCGGTGGAGCATGACCTGCGCGCCGACGCGCTGCTGTGGAAGGGCGACGTCATGGGCGCGCAGCGGAGGCTTGCCTATGTCTCGCCGGCCCGCCGCCCGGTCTATGAGGCGCGCATCGCCTTCCGCCAGAAGGCGCCCGACGCGGCGATGAAGATGCAGTTGGCGGAGGCTGTGGGCGCGACCGACGCCGGATTCGTCGCGGACAAGGCGACATGGCTGCTCAACACGGGCAACTGGATCGCCGGCCGCCAATATCTCGCCAACCGTCCGGCATTGACCTTCCGTCCCGGCGACGCGGAAAAATGGTATGAAACGCTGCTGACGCAGGCGCGCGCCGCCGCCAATGACAGCCAGTGGAGCTTCGCCTACGGCATCGCCAGCAAGCTGGACGACGCCTATCTGCCCGGCACCGACGTCAACAGCCGGCCCATTGGCGAGCGCGACGATTATACCAGCCTTGCCTGGCTGGCGGGATCGACGGCCTTCTACAACCTTGGCAAGCCGCTGGACGCGATGGAGATGTTCCGCCGCTACGCCACAGCCGCCAAGTCGCCGCAGACCCAGTCCAAGGGCTTCTACTGGGCGGGTCGCGCCGCGCTCCAGGCCGGCGACGCCGCGACCGCGAACAGCTATTTCGCCCGCGCGGGGGCCTTTCCGGACCAGTTTTACGGCCAGCTTGCGCTCGAACGGCTGGGCCGGCCGATCCCTGCCCCAGCGGCCGTGGAACGTCCGGTCGAAATCTCCGCCGCGGAGCGCACGGCCTTCGCCAGCCGCTCGGTCGTCCGGGCGGTGAAGGCGCTGGGCCAGATGGGCTATTGGGAAGATCAGAGCAAATTCGCCCGCGCCATCGCCAATAATGCCGACAGCGATGCCGACCATTATCTCGCCGTCGAACTCGCGCAGAGCATCGGACGGCCCGACATGGGCGTGATGGTCGGCCGCCGCGCCGTGTCGAGCGGCCTCACCGGCTATGGCGAAAGCGCCTTTCCCCGCGTGCCCGTGCCGTCGGAGGCGCAATATAACTGGACGATGGTCCACGCCATTGCCCGGCAGGAAAGCCAGTTCGACCGGCAGATCGTCAGCCATGCGGGCGCACGCGGGCTGATGCAACTGATGCCCGGCACCGCCCGCGAACAGGCGGGGAAGCTGGGAATGAGCTATGACGCCAGTTCGCTCAACGACCCCAGCTACAACATCATGCTCGGCTCCTCTTATTTCCAGCGGATGCTCGATTATTATGGCGGCAGCTATCCGTTGGCGGTGGCGGCCTATAATGCCGGGCCGGGCAATGTGAACCGCTGGATCGCCGCCAATGGCGACCCGCGCCTGCCTGGCGCCGACATGCTGCGCTGGATCGAGCAGATTCCGCTTTTCGAAACGCGCAACTATGTCCAGCGCGTGCTGGAAAACGCCGTGGTCTATGAGGCGATGAACCCGCAGCGCGCCCGCTTCCGGGGCACGACGACGCCGCTGTCCAAATATCTCGGCAAGCAGACGCCGGGCTGAACTTGCGCTATGGGCGGGGCATGAGCACTCCCCATCCCAACTATATCACTCCGGAAGGTTTCGCGAAGCTGCGCGCCGAATATGACCAGCTGCTGGGAGTCGAGCGCCCGAAGATCGTGGAAGTGGTAAGCTGGGCGGCCGGCAATGGCGACCGCAGCGAAAATGGCGACTATCTCTACGGCCGCAAGCGTATGCGCGAGATCGACGGCCAGTTGAAGCGCCTCTCGCGCAAGATGAAGGACGCCAAGGTCGTCGACCCGCGCCAGCAGCCCGACAAGAGCAAGGTCTATTTCGGCGCCACCGTCACCATCGCGGACGAGGACGACAACCACCGCACCGTCACGCTGGTCGGCAATGACGAGACGGACGCCGCCGCCGGCCGCATCGGCTGGAGCACGCCCATCGCCCGCGCCCTGCGCGGCGCTGCCGTGGGCGACCTGCGCCGCGTGGTGCTGCCCGCGGGCGAGCGGGAATATGAGGTGATGGCGATCAGCTATCCGGCGTGATGATCGGCCATGCCAAGACAAACCGCCGGAGCAGCCCGCTAATCGTCCCGCCGCAATATCACGTTGAGCCGCTCCATCACCTCGGCGATCGGCTCGATCACGGTGACGCTGCGTCCCTCTCCGAAGCGGATGCGGGTGCCGTCCGTCACCGATGACACGAAGGTGACCTGCGCGGCATTGACGGCGGTTTCGGTCCGGTCGGCGCCCACGAACATGACGAGCATGCATCCTCTCCTTCTTTCTGGAAGGAGAGCCTAACCCGAATTCCGCCCGAAGCCAGCCCTTTTCCCGTCAGGCGGCCTGAATTGCGCGGATGAAGGCGCTGGCGCGGTCATCCAGCCGATGCGCTTCTTCCGACAGGCGGCTCGCCGCTTCGCGCATCGCCTGCGCATCCGCCACCGCATCGCCCGCATTGACGCTGATCTGACTGGCGCTGGCGCGGACATGCCCGCTCGCCTCGCCCGCCTCCGCCACGCTGTCCGCAATCGCCCGGCTGAATGCGCCATGCCGCGCCACCGCCGTAAAGACGGAGGCCGAAAGCCGATCCGCCGTCGCGATCGCCGCATCCATATGCGCATGGCCCTGCGCGACATGGCCGACGGTCGCGCGGATATGGTCGATCCGCCGCGCAATCTCCGCCGCCGCATCGCGTGTCTGGCCCGCCAGCGTCTTGACCTCCCGCGCAACCACGGCAAAGCCCCGCCCGGCGTCCCCGGCCCGCGCCGCCTCTATCCCGGCATTGAGCGCCAGCGTCGTCGTCGCCCGCGCAATCGCGTCGATCAGCGCGGTCACTTCCCCGATCCCGTCGGCCTGCGCGCTCAGCATCCTTGTCTGCGCCGCACCCGATTGCGTCTGGTCGACGGCGGCGCGAATGGCGGCCCCCGCCTCGCGCACTTCGTCCTCCATCGCCTGGAACAGCAGCCCCAGCTCCCGCCCGGACCCGGCGATGCCGGCCAGATTGTCGGCGGTCTGCGCCGCCGCCACCGCCATGCCGGCCGACGCATGCCCGTTATGCGCGGACCGTTCCGCCGCATCTTCGGCCAGACGCGACAGCATGTCCGCCATCGCCACCATGTCCCCTGTCAACGCCTGGACATCGGCCCGGAACGTCGCGCTCTCCCGCGTCACCCGTTCCAGCCGCTCGACCCTCGCCAGCGCCACACGTGCGTCCCGCTCCGCCGCCAGCCGGAGCAGAAGCTGCCCACCCGCGACCCCGGCATAGCGATCCCCGTCCACCACGATCAGGCCTTCGCAGCCCTGCCCCTGCGCGGCATAGAGGTCGATCAGCGTCTCGATGCTGGCGCGCCGCTCGACCGTCGCGCAGTGCCGGACATGATCGTCCAGCCGCCCACCGAAGCTGGGATTGCGCAACAGGGCATGGCCGAAGGGATTGAACAGGATGCGCCGCATGTCGCATTCGTAGATCGCTCCCACGGGCCTGTCGGCAGCATCGAGTACCGGCAGCAGCCGCAGCGCCGGGTCATGCTGGAAATGATCGACCGCCTCGCTGAGCGGCCGCCCCAGCCGGATCGCCGGGCTGGGCGTCATGAGGAGCGGACCTGCCGAATGGTCCAGGGATCGATCGAGCATCGGGGGTGCGTACATAGGGGCCGGTTAAGCCCATAATGGTAAATGAGCCGTTAGATTTTGATGACAATTTTGTTACAAGATGTTGATTTTCAGTGATTTTATTACGGAACCCTATAGCCGTAGGCCTTGGCGGCCAGCTTCACCACTTCCGGATCGGCTTCCGGAAAATCCATCGGCACCAGCTTTTCCAATCGCTTGGCGACATAGGAGAGCGCCGCGATCCGACCCGCCCGACGGTGATTATTGTCGATGGCATGCCAGGGCGCCACCTTGGTGTCGGTCTTGCGGAACATGTCGTGCATGGCGTCCAGATAATCGGCCCGCCTTGCGCGGTTGCGATAATCGTCCGCGCCGGTCTTCCACCGCTTCCACGGCGTGTCGAGCCGCTGGGCGAGCTGTTCGTCCTGCGTCTCTTGCGTGATGTGGACGAACAGCTTGACGATGTTGGTCCCGGCGTCGACCTGCTGCCTTTCGAAGGCGTTGATCTCTTCATAGGCGCGCTTCCATTCGCCCTTGGAACAGAAGCCCTCGACCCGCTCGACCAGCACCCGGCCATACCAGCTCCGGTCGAAGATCGCGATGTTGCGCCCCGCCGGCAGCCGCGTCCAGAAACGCCAGAGGAAGTGGCGGTCGCGCTCCTCCTCCGTCGGGGCGGAAATGGGGTGGACCTTGTAATAGCGCGGGTCCCAGTCGGCGGTCATGCGCTTGATGATGCCGCCCTTGCCCGCCGCATCCCACCCCTCCAGCAGGATGACGCTGCGCCGGTCGTGGATGATGTGCGCGACCTGGATCTTGGCGAGCCGCTCCTGCAATTCGGCCAGCTTCGCCTCATAATCGCCCTTGAATGTCGCGCCCTTCTCATAATCGGCAAGGTCGATGGTCATGTCTGCACCTTCCACTGGCCCCGGCGGCAAAGCACGAGCTTATACCAAAGCACCGAACCCGCAATCTGGGCGGCGGTTGCAATCAGGCCGGGCCGCCCCTCCCCGGCATCGAGCCAGCTGGTCCAGACCACATAGGCCAGCGCAAGCAGGGTGACGACCGGGGCAAGCGGATAAAGCGGCATGCGATAGGGCGCATGGGCGCTCGCCCCGCTGCGCCGCCCGGCCATGGCGGCCAGCGCGATGCCGCCATAGATCGCCACCAGCCCGGTGCCGTTCAGCACCAGCAGCATGGATAACGGCAGGAAGCAGGCGAGCGTTCCCATCCCGCCGACGATCAGCGTCCCGATCCAGGGCGAATCGAAGCGCGGATGGATCGCCACCAGCCAGTCGTCGATGCGCGGAATCCAGGCCCGGTCCCGCCCGGTCGAATAGAAGAAGCGGGCGCAGGCCAGCACGCAGGCGATGATCGCGTTCACGATCGCAAGCACGATGCCGACCGACACCAGCGCCGAAAGGCCGGCGCTCCCCCGCTGCCGCACCAGCAGGCCAAAGGGATCGTCGACGGTCAGCAGGGTCGCAAGGTCGATCCTCGCCAGCAGCAGCGCGAGCAAGGGCACGCCTTCGAACAGCAGCGCGAGGCCGAGGGCGGCGAGGATGGTTCCGGCGATCCGTCTGGGCGCCTCGTGCATCTCCTCCCCGAAATAGACCGCCATGCCATAGCCGTTGAGCGCGAAGATCGCGATGGTCGTCGCCACCCCGATGGAGGCGGCGCTGGCCGGGACGAAGCCCTGCCCCGTCGCTGCCACCACCGGATGGGTCAGGAATTCCAGCGCCGGCCGCGCATGGTCGGCAAAGCCCAGCACCATCACCACGGCCACGGCTGCCAGTTCGACCAGCAGGAACAGCCCGGTGATGACCGCATTCACGCGGATATTGAGGATCGCGACCAGCGTCGATCCGATCATCACCGCCACCGCGACCGGCACGGCGGGCAGGCCCGGCGCCACCGTCGCCATGACCGATGCGATGCCCAGCGCCGCGACAGGCGGGAAGAGCACATTGTTGAAGACATTGACGCCCAGCATGACGAAACCGGCCATCGGCCCCAGCGTCTGCGCCACCGCGACATATTCCCCGCCCGCCACCGGCCAGGCGGAGGAGAGTTCGGCATAGATGAAGGCGGTGGTGACGCAGATCAGGCTGGCGAGGATCATCGCCCAGATCGCGCCGGTCCCGGCCTCCTGCAACATGCCGGGTATGATGACGAAGACGGAGGATGCCGGGGTGGTCGCGGACAGGGTCAGGAACAGGACGCCCGCCACGCCCAGGCTGCGCGCCAGGGCCGGCGGTTTGTCCGGCAACATCTGTTCGTCGAGCATGGCCTGTCCCCCTTGCCCGTCCTTACATCGAAGGTTCAGCGGGAGTGCAAGCCTCTCCTGTCGTTCGGGCTCAGGGCGAGCGCAGGTTGGGAATCAGGCCTTCGCCTGCGGCTCCACGACGCGGATGTGCAGTTCGCGCAACTGCTTGAACTCCGCCGGGCTGGGCGCCCCCATCAGCAGGTCTTCCGCACGCTGGTTCATCGGGAACAGCGTGATCTCGCGCAGGTTCTGCGCCCCGCAAAGCAGCATCACGATGCGGTCCACGCCCGCCGCCATGCCGCCATGGGGCGGCGCGCCATATTGGAACGCGCGATAGAGGCCGCCGAAGCGCTCCTCCACATCGGCCTGGCTGAGGCCCACCTTCTCGAACGCCTTGACCATCAGTTCCGGCGACTGGTTGCGGATCGATCCCGAGGCGATTTCATAGCCGTTGCAGACCATGTCATATTGATAGGCCTTGAGGCTCAGCGGGTTCTGATGCTCCAGCGCATCCAATCCCCCCTGCGGCATGGAGAAGGGGTTGTGCGCGAAATCGATCTTCTTCTCATCCTCGTCATATTCGTAGAAGGGGAAATCGACGATCCAGCACAGTTCGAAACGATCCCTGTCGATCAGGTCGAGCTGCTCGCCCACGCGGATGCGCGCCAGACCCGCCAGCTTGGCCGCCTGGCTTTCCTTGCCCGCCGCGAAGAAGACGCCGTCATTGGGGCCAAGGCCCAGCGCCTCGATCAGCTTCGCCGTCCGTTCCTCGCCATGGTTCTTGGCGATGGGACCGCCGGGCACGCCGTCCTTGATGTTGATATAGCCAAGGCCCGAATAGCCTTCGCTGCGCGCCCAATTGTTCATGTCGTCGAAGAATTTGCGGCTGCCCGCGCCAGCGCCCGGTGCGGGAATAGCGCGGATCACGCTGCCGCTCTCCACCAGCGAAGCGAAGATGCCGAAGCCGCTGCCATGGAAATGCTCGGTCACATCGCTGATCAGGATCGGGTTGCGCAGGTCGGGCTTGTCCGACCCATATTTCAGCATCGCCTCGGCATGGGGGATGCGCGGAAAGCTGCCCGCTGGCGTCACCGGCCTGCCGTCGGCGAACGCCTCGAACACCTGCGCAATCACCGGCTCCATGGTGTTCCACACGTCTTCCTGGGTGACGAAGCTCATTTCGAGGTCAAGCTGGTAGAATTCGCCCGGCAGGCGGTCGGCGCGCGGGTCCTCGTCGCGGAAGCAGGGCGCGATCTGGAAATAGCGGTCGAAGCCCGCAACCATCAGCAACTGCTTATATTGCTGCGGCGCCTGGGGCAGCGCGTAGAATTTGCCCGCATGGATGCGGCTCGGCACCAGAAAGTCTCGGGCGCCTTCGGGGCTCGACGCCGTCAGGATCGGCGTCGAATATTCGGTGAATCCTGCATCCTCCATGCGGCGGCGCATGTCCCGGATGATCTGCGTGCGCTTGACGATGTTCGCGTGCAGCGTCTCGCGCCGCAGGTCGAGGAAGCGGTAACGCAGGCGGATGTCCTCCGGATATTCCTGCTCGCCAGCCACCGGCAGCGGCAGGTCGGCGGCGGCGGACAGCACCACCGCATCCAGCGCGCGAATCTCGATCTCGCCGGTCGGCAGGTTGGGGTTCACCGCTTCCTTCGCCCGGGCGACGACCTTGCCCGTCACGGTCACGACGCTTTCGGCCCGCAGCGACTCGATCACCCTGAACACCGGCCCATCCACCTCGGTGACGATCTGCACCATGCCATAATGGTCGCGCAGGTCGATGAACACCAGGTCGCCATGGTCGCGCTTACGGTGCACCCAGCCGGACACCCGCACCTCATTGCCGACCTCCGCCGTCGTAAGGGCGCCGCAGGTGTGGGTGCGATAGGCATGCATGGCGTTTTTGGTCTTTCAGCTTCGTTTTACGGAAATGACAAATTGTTGCAGCGCCGCTATGGGCAGTCCTGTCAAGCATTGACGAGCCCGTGCGCGACGGGCCAGCCCATAATAAGATCGAAGACCATATGCAAATCCATCCGCTGATTACCGACAGCAAGACTCTCGCCCAATTCTGCGCCCGGATCGCCAAATCGCCCTATATCGCGGTCGATACCGAATTCATGCGCGAAAACAGCTATTGGCCCGATCTCTGCCTGGTGCAGGTCGCGGACGAGCATGAGGCGGCGGCCATCGATCCCAAGGCGCCCGGCCTCGACCTTTCGCCCCTGCTCGACCTGATGGTCGACAATGAGGATGTGCTGAAGGTCTTCCATGCGGGCGGTCAGGACCTGGAGATCATCTACAACCTGACCGGCAAGACCCCCCATCCGATGTTCGACACGCAGATCGCGGCGATGGCGCTGGGGCTGGGCGAACAGATCGGCTACGGCAATCTGGTCGACGCCTGGCTGGGCGTGCAGCTCGACAAGGGCGCGCGCTTCACCGACTGGGCGCGCCGGCCGCTCGACAAGCGGCAGATCGATTATGCGATCGGCGACGTCACCTACCTGATCCAGATTTTCCCCAAGATGCTGGAGGAACTGCGCCGGACCGGCCGTGGCGACTGGCTGGATCAGGAGATGGAGCGGATCAGCGATCCCTCCAATTATGAGAACAGGCCCGACGAGGCCTGGCAACGCGTCCGCATCGCCAGCCGCAAGGCCGATGTGCTGGGCCGCCTGAAGGCGCTGGCGGCATGGCGCGAGATGGAGGCGCAGGACAAGAATCTGCCACGCGGCCGCATCGTCAAGGACGAGACGCTGGCCGACATCGCCAGCCACCCGCCGCGCACGCAGGAGGATCTGGGCAAGGTGCGCGGCCTGTCTGCCACCTGGAAGACCAACGACATCGGCAATCGGCTGATGCTCGCCCTTGCCGCGCACAAGCCGCTGGCCAAGGAGGAAATGCCGGAGCGCGACCCCAAGCGGCCGGGCCTGGGAAAGGATGGCGCGCTGGTGGCGGACCTTCTGAAGCTGCTGCTGAAAATCCGTTCGCGCGACATCAACGTCGCCGCGCGCCTCATCGCCCGCAGCGACGACATCGACGCGCTGGCGGCCGGCGTGCGGGAAGACCTCGCGATCCTGGAAGGCTGGCGCTATGAACAGTTCGGCCGCGATGCGGTCGACCTGGTCGAGGGCCGCCTTGCCTTCGCGGTCAAGAATGGCCGCCTCAAGATGACCCGCACGCAATAGGAGTTCAGGACGGATGCGAACCGCCATGCTTCCCCTTCTCTCCCTGCTTGCCGCCTGCGCCGGCGCGAACGGCGAAGGCCCCGCCACGCCGCCGCACACCGCAGAAGGACCATGCCGCGACGAGGGGCTGGACCGCTTCATCGGCCAGACCGCCAGCGAGGCGACCGGCGCCGAGTTGCTCAGGCTTTCAGGCGCGCGCACGCTGCGCTGGGGCGCGCCGGGCATGGCGATGACCATGGATTTCCGCCCGGACCGGCTGACCGTCAGCTATGACGGGAAGATGGCGATCACGACCGCGCGCTGCGGCTGAGGATCGCAATGGAATAAACCTTACCGCACAGCCGTATCCCATCCGGCGCCGGTCGCGATCCCCCTGATCGCGGGCGGCCAGCCCCACGGGTGGTCCCCAAAGGGCGGCGTAGCGGTGGCGCGGGGAGGCAGGCCCCTCCTGGCACCATCGCTACGCCATTCCCGTTTCGTTGCGATCCGTTTAGGGTGCCGGGCAAGAGGAGCGGCCCGATGAACGACACTGACTCTCCCTCCGCGCGGATCGACCGGCGCATCGCGGAACTCAGCGATTGGCGGGGAGAAACGCTTGCCCATGTCCGTACGCTGATCAGGGAAGCCGATCCGCAGGCGGTAGAAGAATGGAAATGGCGGGGCGTCCCGGTCTGGTCGCATGGCGGCATCCTCTGCACCGGGGAAAGCTACAAGGCGGTGGTCAAGCTGACCTTCGCGAAGGGCGCTTCGCTGGAGGACCCGGCGGGCCTGTTCAACGCCAGCCTGGACGGCAATGTGCGCCGCGCCATCGACATAAGGGAAGGCGAGACAATCGATGCCGACGCGTTCAAGGCGCTGATTCGCGCCGCCGCGGCGCTCAACATGAGCAGGCTGAGGAAGAAAAGTCAGATGACATCTGAATAATGGAAGAGCGGCGTGCCCATAACCAACGGATCAGACAACAGCGCCGCCCACGCCCCATCAACATTCCAGCCCGATCAGCGTCCCGCTGCCGATCCGCCCGACATAACGCTTCCCGTCGATCTCCAGCCAGTCGGGCGTCACTTCCAGCCGCCGCCCCCTGATCGTGGTGCGCAGATGCTCGACGGCAATGCGGTTGCGCGCCACGATGCGCAGCACCGCCAGCCCCTCGCCCCGCGCCGCCATCATGCTGTAGCGGTCGCCGCGCAGCAGGAAGTGCCAGCTACCGTCCGTCGGCATCCACTCATTGCCGTTCACGACCTGCACCGGCTCGCCATCGGGGCCACCCATGCGCACGCTGATGCGGGTCGCGCCATTGCTTCGGCGCGGCGGCGCGAAGATCAGGATCGGCTCCCCCTCCAGCGTCAGCGGGATCGGCGTGTCCCTCAGCAATTGCGAGCCGCCCATGATCAGCGTCGGCAATTCCGGCGAGAAGGGCAAGCGATCCCGTGCGAAATGGCGCTGCCGCACGACGGGATTGGCATGGAAGCCCTGCACCTGCATCGGCGTCAGGCGCCCTTCCTCCACCAGCCCATGGCAGGTGGGGCAGAGCAGCGTCACCCCATGACTTTCGGGCAAGCGAAGATAGCGGTAGATGGTCACGCCACAGCGGACGCAGGCGAAACCGCAAGCCTGACGCACTTCGTCCTGCTGCTGCGCGGTCAGTTCTGGCAGCGACGGCATCACACGCAAGCCCATGCACGACGACCCCTTGCTCACCTGCCCGCGCCACTGCGGACCGGCGTTCCTCCGGCGTCCTTCCTGCTGGCCGTGGGCGCTCCAAAGCACCCCTTCTCGCTATTGCACTATCGTTGAAATAAATGCGGACAAGTCAAGAGGCTGTTCACCATTCTCCTACCGCTGGGGCAGCAGGTCGAGATTGCGCGAAGCCGCGATCGCCCGGATGCGGTCGGGCCGCGGCATGGACCTGATCGCGATTTCCGCCATGTCCCCGGCGCTGAACAGTTCCACATTGCCGACGTTGAAGATGCGCTGGCCCAACGTCTGGGTGATGCGCACGCTGCGGATGCTGGAAAGCGCGATCTCCGTCCGCTGCTTGGCCAGAAGGCCCCGTTCCAGCAGCACTTCCCGGTCGGAAAGCGCCAGCCGCTCCCCCTTGTGCAACACCCACCACACGCCGATGGCGAGGATGCCGACGACAGAGATCAGCAGGAGGATGAACAGGAAAGGATGCGCGCGGAACATCGCGGGATGCTCGTCATACAGCCATGTCTCGCTCATGCCGGTCCCCTGCGGTTGGTTGTGAGCATTGACCATGGACGCCCCGCCGCCGTCAAGGCCGCCGGGCTTGCACCGCGACCGGATAATGGTTATAACATCCGTATGAACACACCGCTCAAGATCACGAAGATCGGCAATTCCGCCGGGGTCATCCTGCCCAAGGAGGTGCTGGCGCGGCTGCGCGTCGGCTTGGGCGACAGTCTTTATGTCAGCGAAGCGCCCGACGGTATCCGGCTGACCGCCAATAATCCCGACTTCGAGGCGAAGATGGCTCTTGCCGAACAGATCATGCGCGAGGATCGCGATATTCTGCGCGTGCTGGCGCAGTAAGCCTGCTTCATGGCCGCCGACGACAGGGTGGAGCCGATCTGGCTCGACACCGACATAGCCAATGCCGTCCATGACCGCCAGCTAGCCGAGCATGGCGGCGGCAGGGGCGTGCGCGATGCCGGAATGCTCGACTCCGCCCTTGCAAGGCCGATCAACCGTTGGACCTATGGCGAGGATGATCCTTGCGCCTTGGCGGCGGCATACGCCTTCGGGATTGCGCGCAATCATCCTTTCGTCGACGGCAACAAGCGCACCGCCTGGGTGCTTGCGCGTCTTTTCCTGGCTCTGAACGGCGTCGCTCTGCGTTTCGCGCCGGAAGACGCCATAGGCATGATGCTCGCTCTCGCGGCCGGAGAACTGAGCGAGGAGGAAACCACCGCCTGGTTTCGGGACCATCTGGCGGCGGAATGAAGTCCCTTTCGTTCGGACAGGAATAGCGTACTCCTGCACCGGCAGGAGCCTCAGTTCTCATCCCCCATGCGCAGCGCGGCGATGAAGGCTTCCTGGGGAATCTGCACGGACCCATATTCGCGCATCCGCTTCTTGCCCTCCTTCTGCTTCTCCAGCAGCTTCTTCTTGCGGGTGATGTCGCCGCCATAGCATTTGGCGGTCACATCCTTGCGCATCGCCGCGATGGTCTCGCGGGCGATCACCTTGCCGCCGATCGCCGCCTGGATCGGAATCTTGAACAGGTGGCGGGGGATCAAATCCTTCAACCGCTCGCACATGCCGCGCCCGCGTGATTCGGCGGTGCCCCGGTGGACGATCATGCTGAGCGCGTCCACCGGCTCATTGTTGACGAGGATGCTCATCTTGACGAGGTCGCCTTCCCGCGCCCCGATCTGATGATAGTCGAAGCTGGCATAGCCGCGCGAAATCGACTTCAGCCGGTCGTAGAAATCGAACACCACCTCGTTGAGCGGCAGTTCATAGGTCACCTGCGCGCGCCCGCCGACATAGGTCAGGTTCTTCTGAATGCCGCGCCGGTCCTGGCAGAGCTTCAGGATCGACCCCAGATATTCGTCGGGGCAGTAGATCACCGCCTCGATCCACGGTTCCTCGATATAGTC
Organism: Sphingobium sp. PNB; assembly: GCF_019873065.1. Classification (NCBI taxonomy): domain Bacteria; kingdom Pseudomonadati; phylum Pseudomonadota; class Alphaproteobacteria; order Sphingomonadales; family Sphingobiaceae; genus Sphingobium; species Sphingobium sp. PNB. Next base: position 2,323 of record NZ_JAINEZ010000029.1, on the reverse strand, counting down.
GATATGGTTGGCGTCGGGCATGTCGGCGGGGTTGTGCAGATGCCGGACCGTCCCGTCATTCATGTGAATCTCGTACACCACCGAAGGCGCGGTGGTGATGAGGTCCAGATCATATTCCCGGCTCAGCCGCTCCTGAATGATCTCCAGATGCAGCAGGCCCAGGAAACCGCAGCGGAAGCCGAAGCCCAGCGCGGCCGACGTCTCCATCTCGAAGGAGAAGCTGGCGTCGTTCAGCCGCAGCTTGGAAATCGATTCGCGCAGCTTCTCGAAATCATTGGCGTCGACCGGGAACAGGCCGCAGAACACCACCGGCTGCACTTCCTTGAAGCCGGGCAGCGGTTCCTTCGCCGGATTCTTGACCGTGGTGATGGTGTCGCCGACGCGGGTCTGGCTGATGTCCTTGATCTGCGCGGTGATGAAGCCGATCTCGCCCGGCCCCAGTTCGCCCAGTTGCTCGATCTTCGGCCGGAAACAGCCGACGCGGTCGATCAGATGCTCGGTGCCGCCGATCATGAACTTGATGTTCTGGCCCTTCTTGATGACGCCGTTGACGACGCGCACCAGGATGACGACGCCCAGATAGGGGTCGTACCAGCTATCGACCAGCATCGCTTCCAGCGGCGCGTCCCGGTCGCCCTTGGGCGCGGGGATCTTGGCGACCACCGCTTCCAAAATGTCGTCGATGCCGATCCCGGCCTTGGCGCTCGCCAGCACCGCTTCCGACGCGTCCAGACCAATCACTTCCTCGATCTCCGCCTTCACCTTCTCCGGCTCGGCGGCGGGCAGGTCGATCTTGTTGATGACGGGCACGATCTCATGGTCATGCTCGATCGACTGGTAGACGTTGGCCAGCGTCTGCGCCTCTACCCCCTGCGCGGCGTCCACCACCAGCAACGCGCCCTCGCAGGCGGCGAGCGAGCGGCTCACCTCATAGGCGAAGTCGACATGGCCCGGCGTGTCCATCAGGTTCAGCTCATAGGTCTCGCCATTCTTCGCAACATAGTCGAGGCGCACGGTCTGCGCCTTGATGGTGATGCCGCGCTCCTTCTCGATATCCATGTTGTCGAGGACCTGCGCCGACATTTCCCGGTCGGTCAGGCCGCCGGTGCGCTGGATCAGGCGGTCGGCCAGGGTCGACTTGCCATGGTCGATATGGGCGATGATCGAGAAATTGCGGATGTGCGAGAGATCGGTCATGGCCCGCGCCGATAGCAGCCATTTGAGGGCCTGTCAGCAGGCTCGCACATCCCAGGCCCGTTAAGGCTATGGCGGTGATAACCGTTCGCATTACTTGCGCGCCCGCGCGGTTGTGCTAGAGCATGGTGCAAATATCGGGGCGCCACAAAATCAAAACGACTTCAGCAACTTTCAGGGGTGCATGACAATGCGTGTGTTCGCGAAGTTCGTCGCTGCCGCAGCCGGTCTGGCTGTCGCGGCTTCTCCGGCGATGGCCGCCGACAAGGGCTCGTCCGCCCGGCAGCAGCAGGCCAAGAAAACCGCCGAAATTCCTCATTGCACCCGGCGCCTCGGCACGGTGGCCATCGTCGAGCCGGACAACCAGTGGTGGCGTGAGCTGAACCTGGGCAGCCCGGAGGCGATCCTCAAGGTGTTCATCCAGCAATCGGGCTGCTTCGGCATCGTCAACCGCGGCCGCGCCATGGCCAGCCGCAATATGGAACGCGCCATGGCGGACTCCGGCGAATTGCAGGCGGGGTCCAATCTGGGCAAGGGCCAGGTGAAGGCGGCGGATTATTATCTGCAGCCCGACATCGTCTCCTCCAACAAGAATTCAGGCGGCAATGCGCTGGGCGGCATGCTCGGCGGCTTCCTGGGCGGCCGGACCTTCGGCGCGCTGGCGGGCGGCATTTCGGTCAAGAAGAGCGAGGCCAATGTGACGCTCTCCATCGTCAACGCCCGCACGACCGAGGAAGAGGCGCTGACGGAGGGCTATGCGCGCAAGTCGGACCTGAGCTTCGGCGGCGGCGGCGGCGCCGGCTGGTGGGGCGGCTTCGCTGCGGCCGGCGGCGGCGGCTACCAGAATACGGAGATCGGGCAGGTGATCGTGCTCGCCTATCTCGACGCCTATACCAAGCTGGTGACGCAGCTTGGCGGCCTGCCCGCCAATGCGGCCGCAGCGGCGCCCCGCGCACAATAAAGGACGGTTTTGAAGGGATGGGCGCTGCCGGAGCTTCCGGTGGCGCCTTTTTTTCACTGGTCTCGCCATCCTGCTGCGCGATACTCTAGGGTTTGTGGGGATTCATCGTGAGTTGATGATGGCTGCGGCGAGATAGATCATTGCAGAGAAGCTCTGGTCGGTTTTGCA